>WJKO01000737.1 GCA_014729055.1 Promethearchaeota archaeon
TGTATTTATTTACGGTATTCCTGCTCATTTGGCTTAATTTAACTATTTCTGAGAATCCTAAGTCTCCCTTGATCTTGAGTACATACAAAACACGCGAGGGATAATCAAAACAATTTATTTTTTCCATTGTCATTAACATACAGATCTGTATAGTGAGTATAGTATTATATTATATATATAAACATGACAACACACCTTTAAATATCCTTTTCAATTTGATATTAGATAGGGAATAATCCTCAACATCATAAAGAATAATTGAGCGAGTAATTAGAAATCTAAATGGAAATAAAGGTATTTTTCTTTATGATATTCCGCTAATAATCAATAGAATATACAAAAATCAAAAAAAAAGGTAAAATAACATGGTTCAATATAGATTTAGATTAACAGGAGTTCCACCAGATCAAGCTATTAAATTAATTGAAGTGGATCCTAATCAAACGATAGCAGAAATTAAGAAAACAGTCCAAAAGGAATATAAGCTTAATCCAATCTTAGCAATCCAATTTATCTTTAAAGGAAAAGTATTACCTGATAATTTGAAATTCGCTAAAGTTGGTATTAATCCAAAGAAAGACGTCATAACAGTTATGGCAACTCAAGCAGGCGGCTAAAACCTATTGCTTGAATCCCATCGTTTGTTGTCCGTTCAAGAATATCCACTTCAATTAATCGATATAAAAGAAAAAATAATTTTTTTTTTATTTTATATCTGAAATTTCATTTACAGTGGGCTTTAGGAGCCGTTAACTTAGCGTTTTACCTTTGGTTAGAATAGAAATAATTTACGGAGTGAATATAAAATGCAAACTGAATGTAAAAATAACTCAAAATATCAGAGTAGTAAAATCTTATGCGAAAAGTATCCTTTTATTAGAAATGACATTGAGCTTTGTGCTTGGGTAGATACGAAAACAAATATTCAGAAATTAGTAATTCAAAAGATTAATCAAGAGAATCGGGACGTTGAATTGAGTGATTTTATAGTGGTTAGAAATAGGAAAATCTGTGATATTCCAGTAAAATCTTTTCAAAAAATTGCCACGGCTAAAAACTTCAAGACGAAACTCGCAAAAATGCGTGCAAGTAAAAAATTAGAAGAAATTCATCTGGAACCGGACGAAAAATTTAAATGTTTGAAATCATGGGTCGCGGGAATCGCCACAGCAGGATTTAATGCCTTGAAAGTATCAACTGATGTTTCGATCGCACGAGAAAAAATATATCCTATTTCAAGCAAATTAATTCGATTTCTTTTGTATCTCGATCCGAGCTTGATTTATGAATTAATCTCCATGATAGAGAGAGAATCCATGAAGGAAGGATCCATGAAGGACACATTTCTAATAGCTAATCTAACCCCGATCATGCTGAACTTAGTAAACTCAGGAGAAACATTCGGAAAATGGGAAATTAAACACAGAAATAAATGGATGTGGAATGAAGAATTCCATGTATATGTTTTAAATGAAATGGAAAAAATTATGTTTTATATCTTGGAATTGGCACCCCCAGACGACTTATTTAATCAAAATCCATTATTTCCTAAGTTACTAAACATTTTTTCAAACAATTACGGAAAAGAAAATAACACAAAAACCACCCAACAGAACAATCAATATAGATTTCGATTGATAGGTGTTCCGCCTGAATATGCAATCAAATTAATTTCAGTCGATCCTGATCAAACGGTAGCCGAAATCAAAAAAGAAGTACAAAAGGCATACAGATTATGTCCAATCCTTTGCATTCAATTAGTTCTGAGAGGTCGAGTGTTATCTGATAAATTAAAGATTTCAAGATTGAGAATAGATCCAAATAGAGAAATGATTAGCGTGCAAGCAACTCAGTCGGCTGGATGTATGGAATTAACCCATAACAGACGATTGTTTCAAAAATTATTGAGACGATTTTCTATAAAAGGAGACCGGTGGGTATTGTGAGGGAAGAAGTAGATTTTCAAGAGGCAGTTGATATGTATCAAGATGATCCGACAATCATTTTGGAGCCGTGGGGAATGACTATTAGTCATTTGCGCCTCATAATCAAGGGAATCCCCGATACACCTTATGATAGGGGTAGTTTTGTTTTTGAAATTAAAATGCCAGAAAACTATCCATATTATCCACCCTACGTCTATGCTCACACATTAATGTGGCATCCTAATATAGATTCGTCTATTCCACCAGGAAAACTAAACATCTGTTTGGATTTAATTAATCCCGATCTAATTGGTACTTATGATGTTGGATCAGGTGCGAGTGGTTGGGTTCCCACTAAAACGCTTTCGGTAATTATCGAAGCACTTAAAGGTATGATGCATTGTGAATTTCCATTTTTTAACCCCCAAGACCCTCTAAACTTTGAAGCGGGAGAACAAGCGCAGCATGCGTATCATAGATTTGTTAAAAAAGCAAAAGAATGGACTGAGAAATATGCAATAGATTAATCCGTTGAAAAAATTTATTTATTTTCTTTTTATTTTCTATTTATTGGATTCATTGAATTTATAGAATTTATATTAGAGAACATATTGTTTGTTGGATTGAATGAATGTATGTACTACTTATTTCACGGAGGATTGACCTAAAATTACGAAATTTGTCTGTATTTCTGATACTCACAATCAACATTACAAGTTAGATTTACCCAAAGGAGATATATTGTTACACGCCGGAGATATGACAATGATGGGACGAGTGGATGCTATTAAGCGATTTAACGAGTATCTGGGGACTCTAAACTACAGAAAAATAGTAATCATAGCGGGAAATCATGATTGGTTGTTTGAAACGCAACCAAAGGAGGCGGAAAAATTAATCACCAATGCAATATATCTTAAAGACTCAGAAATAATTATTGATGGCATCAAGATATATGGGTCACCTTGGCAGCCGTGGTTTGGGGATTGGGCATTCAATCTTCGTCGAGGGCTTCCACTTAAGAAAAAATGGAATTTAATTCCAAAAGATGTTGATATTCTCATGACGCATGGTCCGCCCTATTCATATCTTGACAAGAATTTCCGCGGGGAATATACGGGCTGTCAAGATTTATTGTATCGGATCCGCGTCATTGCTCCGAAATATCATGTCTTCGGACATATTCATGAAGGATATGGGACTGCTAAGGAAGACAAGACCACATTTATTAATGCTTCTGTTGTAGATGTGCATTATCGTATGGTTAATGATCCGATAGTTTTTGAATTATAACTCCTTTTTGGATTTTGGTTTTTTCAAATTATGATTATCTTTTTTTCTTTTCATTCATTATTTAATTTAAGATGTCTTTACCACCAGATGTTATCTTGATTAGACCCCCTGTTGAATCTTGGTCTGTTTTAATCGCAGTTACTGGAGGATGTTCTTGGAATTATTGTCGCTTCTGTGGAGTCTATAAAAATATACAAGATTATGCAATACGACCTTTAGAAGATGTCCTAAACGATATAGGTCGAAATGCAAAGATATATCCTGACCATAAGTGGGTATTTCTTGCTGGTGGAAATGTAACGTCTGTTCCTACAGATTATCTAGTAAAAATAGTAAAACACGTAAGAAAAAAATTTAAAAAAATTGAACGCCTTAGTTGTTATGCAAAGGAGCTTGACATTGTCAGAAAATCTGATGATGAGTTGAAACA
>WJKO01000738.1 GCA_014729055.1 Promethearchaeota archaeon
ACCTTAAATAGAACTTCATTACTTCAATATCATCCAATTCAACAAAGTTCCAATCCATTACGACATTTATTTTAATATTTCTATGATCAGTTACATCTAACTGATCAATGTGTACTGATTGCCCACAAGGACATTCAGCTTTAATATCTCCATTGATCCATCGTATACATGATTTAATTCTTTGTTTCCCATCAACCACTTCACTATGACTACGATGATGGTCAATTGAAAGCCAATTAAACCAAAAAGGTGAAATAGCTCTGCTATTTTCCAAAATCGCACCAACAAATTTTGATTCTTGATCTTCTGTCCACACATGACCACGTTGATATTTAGGATTCAGATCAATATTATATTGCTCAATAGCCTCTGTAATACCACCTAGACCAATATTAACATGGTATGTACAATCAGGAATTCGAGACTGAATTTCGTTCAAGATAGGCATAATTACTCCTCAATTAAAACAAACACCCACTTACTCTAGAAGGAGGAGTTGAGTAAGTGGGTGTTTGTGAGGTGTAGGTCATTTACTTGACGGTGACCTTCTCACCTTTCGATTCGGACCTCTGGAGCCGACGCAGCTGGGCCTTCACCTCCGGGGTGTGCTGCACCTGATGGACATCCGACGTGGCGACGGTCAGTCGATTGCCATCGGGCTTGCCGTCGACACCGACGGTGTTGATGTCGACCAACAGCTTGTTGCCGTAGGTCTCCTTCTCAGCCTTGGTCTTGGCACGGCGAACGGTACCCTTGACGATGCGGCCACCATGTTTAGCCACGAGGTTCTCCTCAGCCTTCTTGATGGTGGCGGCTTCCTGCTCGGCCTTGGTCGGCTTCTGCCGCTTGGCCTTCTTGCTCTTCTGGGCGGTCTGACGCTTGCTCATGGGTTGATCCCTCCTGTAGTGGTGAGCGGGTTATTGCGACATTAGTTAGTAACAACAATCGAAAATTTATAAATATTGCAGCTTAGCTTAGAATGATTTCTCATCTTTTATCATACTAAAAATAAAATCATCCCATGCAGCTTCTTCATTTCCATCATATAAATGATCAACTACGTCTTTATATGTTAACTGATCTGCTTCATGTACAGGGCAACCATCTTTGATAAATAGATCTGTCGCCCATTTATCTTGTTTATTTTCTAGATTAGTGATTTTCATAGTCATTTTATAACACATCTATAACAGTTATTTTTATACGAAACTTCCCCCACGCGTAAAGTTATAAAAATATCTAAAATTTTTCTAAAATAACACCATCGAACTCTAATAATAACCCCAATTTATCCAAAGACTCAATTAAATTCATATTTTCCTTTAAATTATTAAAAGGTAAATCTTCAAGAAAAGCTTCATTATGAAAATTCACAATTATATCCGACAATGTATCATTTCCATTCATGACCAATCATGTGTATTAGACTGCCTCAAATACGGAGAATACCACATATCCGATTGAAAAATTTCCGAAACTTGGTATCTTTCCTAATTTCAATTATATCTTTGGTTACCAAGGACCACTTTTTATGAAAACGCCTATAGTCCCCTGGGTTAAAATCTACTCTATACTCATCGGGCCATTCTATCGGATTGCCTAAGTAATAGCCTCCGCATGCACATAGAATTTCATGAAATTGGTTGATTTTTCGCCGTGGAATCGGCATGTTTCGTATGGTTATCATTTTGTCTCCTATGTAATAGTAGTCAGAAATTTTCTTTTAACCAAACTGCCAATTCCGGATATGTCAATTCTCCTCTGGCACAAGCCTCTACCTTCTCATTAATTAAAGTAACATTATGTAAAATAGGCTTTAAAGCATTTAACTGTTCAGCCAATTCTTCATAACGTTCAGCATTATTCAAAAAATTTTCAATACGATGTTCAAGCTCCATATTTTTACCCACCAGTTTATAACAAGCTTTTAAAAATCAATAAGGAGTAACTAAGGATCCTTTCCATTTATTTAATTCACCGGTATCTACAATATCTTTATTTAAAATCTTATCAGCACGACAAATTGAAATAGCTTCACATAATCTCATCTTTTGGCAATGATAATCGTTAGGAACACTGACTACATTTTTAGGATTTATACAAATTAATAATCTGTTTGTATGTCCTAACGTGTAATTAAAAGTACCGACGTGCAATCCAGCTGAACAAGACTTATTAGGATCACTATTGCATTTAGAACGATCCATTTTAACTAAATTGCCAGGAGTCCAATCATATCTAACATTTTCTATGCCAACCGCCATCGATTTATAATTTTCATCAACATACTTGTATGCTAAAAACCTGCCATCTGTTACAAACGCACAACCAATAAAGGATAAAAACTTATATAAATTATCACGTACTCGTTTATCTGGGTTTTCTTTTAATTTTTTCCAAAAATTGGTATAAGTGTTTACAGGTTGTTTATCTTTCATTAATTTTGCAATTTTATCTGATAATTCAGATGGAATATTTTTATTATCAATAGTGATACGTTTACCACGATCATGAGATTTGAACACACCATTTGTACCCTTATTAATGTATTTATCTAAGTCTAACAATTTTTCAATAATTTTAAGGTCATTATCAATACAAGCTTTTCTCAACTTATTAAATCTACCATCAGTAGCAGTTATTGTTTCGCTTCTTGTACCGAGAACAATACTTAAACTATGTTTTGTCATTGTATAATCAAAAACATTTGCACTATTTGCTTCTTCTTCACTTTTAAAATGATATTTATATAAACTAGGATTTCGTGTTCGTTTTTTTACTACTTGGCCATTTTCAATTACCCAAATATATACTCGTTTACTTTCTTTTTTCGGATTTTTAAGCAAACGAGTTCTAGCAGTTTTAGCAAATCTTTCCTTTAAATAAACTTTTTTACCAATCCTATCAGCAAACATATCGGGATTTCTAGTTCTACTTGAAATAATCTCAAGATTATCATCTAGATAATATACTTTTATTTTACCATTCATCTTAGGTCTCCTGTTTGTTTTGTTCTTTATTGATATAATAAGACAATTCTTCTAATCTAATATAATGCTCCAATTGACTTTTGTCTTCTTTATTGTAACGGAACCTATCTAATAACTTATACCTATTTTTTATCTTTTTATATGCCTGCTTAATTTTACGATTACTATAAACCGAAGCGGGAAATTTGTAACCCAAATTTTTCATTATGGTTATAATAAATCTAGATCTAAACAACATATCTTGAGATTTCATGGCATTAACTAAATGATTAATATCCATCACTATTGATAAAGGACATTTAAAGTCTTTCATCACAGCTTGTATAACTAGTAATTGTGAATAATCCAAATCAATAAAGTAATCGTGATCATAAATAAAATAATTATGTTTTTTCATAATACAATCGAATAACAAATTTAGATAATCTTCTAACATAGGAATTTCATAATTATGCTTTTCCAGTAATTTATAACCCTTATCTGACAATAATATTATTTCGTGCCATTTACCACAGTATTCTTTAAAATATTTTATTAAAGAGCTGACTTTAAATATATTAATCCATTTATTACGCAAATTGACATAATATCTATCTGTCATACAATATAAAACTCGTTTTTCTGTTAATAACTCATCAAGTTCATCAGTTTGAATCTTTAAACATTTATCGTCTATTATTGTATAAATGCCAATTGATCTAAATTTGGAAGATTTTGTTCTATTACTCGTACTTATCTTATAAGATTTGTGTGTTGTAACACTTTCTATAATATCATTTATATTATTTTTCCTACGCCAAAAAACCAATATTACATCAACTCCTAAAGTATTTAATCCATCCGTTTTAACTATTCTATTAGCAATAGCAGATGCCGATCTACGGTTAGCATAACAAAATACTGCATATTTTTGAGAACCAACTTTTGGAATAGCATACTTGTTTTTTACTATTTCATTTCGATTAATTATAAAACACTCAAAGTTTATATCATCAAGGTGTTTGTATAATTCTATAATTTTAATTCCATGAATTACTAAATCATCATTTACATACGGTTCGAATAAAGTATTGCGGTATAGTACATCAAGTGCTTCCCAGATATTATCTGTATTGTTTAATAACGATTCTAAAGTGGAAGTTGCCCGATGTGCAAATTTATTTAACTTGTTTTGAATAGCAATAAACGTTTTTTCATCATATTCTAGTTCTTCTCTATTGGGATTAATTGTAACTTCGCCAGTATTGAAAATTAAAGCTACTTGGCCAGTTTCCAATTGTTCAAAATATCGTGGTTCAATTTGGTAAATGATTTCACTAACAGTGCCGTCTTTATTTTCTTGATAAAAAGATTTACCATCAATTAAAATTTCTTTGTCAAGTGGATAACAGATG
>WJKO01000739.1 GCA_014729055.1 Promethearchaeota archaeon
GTTCACCCCCACATACGTGGGGACAATAGATGTTTTTTGATTATTTACTAAACGTTTGTCGGTTCACCCCCACATACGTGGGGACAATTTCATGAGATGTTATATTTAAACGCAAAAATCCGGTTCACCCCCACATACGTGGGGACAATTATCAAAATTATAAAAATCTATGTTAACTCTGCGGTTCACCCCCACATACGTGGGGACAATTAGTGCCGTGTGTCCGTAGAACCAGACCTTTTCGGTTCACCCCCACATACGTGGGGACAATGTTGTATCGATATGTATTTGCCTACACCTTGTCGGTTCACCCCCACATACGTGGGGACAATACTAAATATCTTGCCCAAATTCACCATTCGGAAGAGTCCATTGATCCATGGTAAAAATAGTATTGGGACTTGATCCTTGTGCCAATGCTATTAGTTGGGCTTAAATCTAATAGTTCTTTTGAATATAATACAATAGCGGAGAAATACAATCCATTATATTATAAATACCAATTGGTTCCAAGCATTTTTTGCTACCTTTTGTACCAATGCCTTTGAAGAGTTTGTAGTATGCACTATAATTGCCTTTTTTACTCTTAACTCGCTTGAATTTCAATCGCTTGTTTAAATGACTCTCTAGCTCCTTTAGACTTCTAAATTCATCATTGAGATCGACTATATTTTTTGGAAACGAAAAATCAATGCCATCAGTTTTCACAACATGGTTAATGATTTTAATATCAAAGTCTTCATTGAACACTAGAAGAACATCAGCATTTATAATTTGCTCTGAAATTAATTTGATCATTTCAGGAACAAGTGTTCGTTTTCTTGTCATATTAAAAACTTGGCTTCCTTTTAGAATTAAATAATTGTCGTGCTTTTCGTTCTCCCTTAAAATTAATTCTGATAACCCTATGATGTTTATATACCCTTCTCGTGCCTTTGGTATCCAATCTGTGGTCTCTATATCAATACAACTGATTTTTTGCTGGTGAAATTCTTTCATTTTACGAATAATTGACTCTGATTTATTAAAAATTAACCTACTAGATGACTTAATATCTTCGAGATAAGCAATATCCCATATCTCAGCATCTGAAATAGGGCCATAAGCTGATTTCCCAAAGTAATTAAGCTTTATGGTTCCCTCTTTCTTTTCTTTTACACCTTTAAATTGACGAAAAATAAAATTAGGGGATAAAGATAAATTTACACCTTTAATGCAAAGGGGTTTCTGTTTTTCGGACTTTTCTTGTTGCTTAGGTTTTTTCTGAGGTGATTTATTGGATGAAACTTTTTTTGGAATCCGAAGTAGCTGAATTCCTTCATAATCAATGACTTCTCTGTTTATTTTTCCAGTCGATAATATCTGAAAATGTTGTTCATTTGCTGCTGGGAACAATAAGAACGCATATCCATCTTTGATTTTTTTCTTGATATAATCCCACAAAATATCTTGAACCCGTCTTGATAATGTACTTACAAAAACACCCGCGCGAAGCTCAATCATCCACCGAGTTAAAAATCCCCTTAGACTGCTACTAATTTTTCCTGAAATCAAAACTACCATTCTATGCATAAAAACACCTTTGAAATCCACATTTCATTTAAATTAATCTGGTTCGTAATTGAGACCACCTTCAATAAATCCTGCGTTGGGATCCCATAGACCAGCAGGAATACTCGGATCAATATCATATTTTGATATTTCGTCTTCAGTAAATTCAACATAAAGGACTTTTTGGATATCGGGGATTATACGTTTAAGTAGTCTGGACTCATAAAAATAATCACGACACGCATATCTAACTCTCGTGCCCAACTTCCGTTCGCTTTTTTGCACAATTTCAAATGCCAAAGGTATCGTGATTTCAGTTTTATAAAGGTCAGCAATATCATACACAAAACTCAATTGCTTCCCCGTATGAATAAAACCAATCGCAGAAGAAAAACCCGCGGCAACAATAGCAGCGTGGCAGATCCCATATAAACATGAGTTTGCAGTAGATAAGGCTCTGTTGATTGCGTCAGCATCCATCCAATTATTTCTCGAATAATTTCTTCCGTGCCAAGGAACTCCTGTTCTTTCACTTTCTTCCTTATACGCTTTCCGGATTCTAGCACCTTCCTTTCCTCTTAACGTCTGGATGGTTTCGGTTGTATCTAATTCTTCTTTAAACCGGGTAATATACATTTTTTTGGCAACTTTTAGTCGTAAAGACGGAATTACCGATAATGTTGCTTGATATAATAGGTTTCGCGAGTTTCTAGTCTTTCCATGTCCCTCACTGTAAAATCTAACGCCACGTTCTCCGCACCACTCAATTAAACAGCCGACTTCTGCTATAGTTTTTATCGCATTATGAGTTATTGATGTGCCGGGACCCAGCATTAGTAATGATATATTTGCAATGGGGATCATCGTCTTACCTTTCTTATCATAGCTCACAATTGATTTACTTTCTTTCTCAATTTTGGCATGTTCTATGTAAATAAAACTGAGACCATCTTCAAATCTAGGAAGAACACGTAGATCTTTTATTTTTTTCAAGTGTTATTTCGCTCCGATGATATACACATTTAATATAACGACAAAAATACTAATAACCATGGTGAAAAATGTAAAAAATGTAGTAAAATTTTGAATCTAAGCCCTTGCAATGGATAATAGGCCAAAACCAAACGCTTTTCCGCTACCAATGCCATTTTTTAAGGTTTTTTTGAATTTTTCTAAGTCTTCAATCTTTAAGACTCCCTCAAATAATACGGAAAAATGTGTGATAACGCGCCCATTTCCCTTCTTGCCCGTATAATCACCTTGATTACTAATTTTTACCAAAGGAATATCTAAGTTGAACCCCGAACTTAAGATCTTGAAGCCATGTAATGATGATTTTCGTTGAATCCATATTAATTGATTTTCCCGGCGTTTAAGCGGTACACGATAGCCGTTTTTTCGGTTACTTCTCTTTTTGCTCTTTTTGGAATTATTACTTTTATTCGGATCGGCTATTGAAACTTTTTTTGTTGGATTTGCCCTAAGTCGAAATCGTAATTTCATTTTAGGTTTCAATTTCTCATACAGAGAATTTACATTTTTAATTAATATGCCGGTTTTATTGTTAGCTTGTTGGCAGTAGTTTTCAGGTAAAGTAGACCAATTCGGTTTTATCTTTGATTGTACAACAA
>WJKO01000740.1 GCA_014729055.1 Promethearchaeota archaeon
AATTTGTACATAGTGAGATCTCCAAATGAGCCGAATAGTACGTCTTCCTCTTCAACCTCATCCTCGTATTTAGTGAAAAAATTATCTTTAAATATCCCCATCATACCTTCGAAAAATGACGGTACTCGATCTGGTACTTCCAGTTTTAATGCTGCCATTACACGATCCCGAACATCCATAATATATTCTCCATATATGACTAGTTTTATTTGCTTAAAAGAACTCATTTTATTTGAGAAAGTTTACTTTGAGAAATTAAGTCTGGTAAGTGCGATTTGAAAGAAGGATCCTACTAAGATGAAGGAACATATTTTAATTATTGGATTTGAAGAATTTGGAGAGTATTCAAGGAATTATTCTGGAGAATTAGCAAGTGGATTAAATAGATTGAAGATTAAAAAACACCAGATTATCGGTGATGTATTTTCAATAAACTTTTTTGAATTAGATGAAAAGATCCTAAACCTGCTTCATATATATAAGCCTAAAGTGGTTCTAATAACTCAAATAGCTAATGTAAATAAAGTTGTATTTGATATATTTGCGCAAAATATGGTAAGAGGCAATTTCAAAGATGAACAAGTAAAAAAAAGCAAAATTGCCAGAGGATTACCGATCACGAAGACCTATAAGACATCTCTCCCAGTAGTTGAAATATGTGATTATTGTGAAGAGAAAAACATTTCGTACCGGATAAATAGAATACCATCATGCTTTATAGCTAATTACTGCTTTTTTTATACTCTTTACTTTCAGCAATTAAATCAAGTTAACTTTCCGGTAGGATTGATAAGAATACCTTACGCTAGTGTGGAATTAAAAAAAATAATAGAGATTTATGAAAAAGTATTTTCCTTATCTTTAAACAAATAGAAAGAAAAGAATTAAAGAATAAATAATTCAGTACCATTATCATATATTTCCGCCTGAAAGACCAGATTATCTCCGAAAACAGTTAGGTATTTAGGGTTGCTAGATCGTTTTTGAGAATTTATATCTGCACTGATAGTTGTTCCTTCTGTTGTTCCGTCTGACATCCATAATTCTCTGTTATATGTGGGTTCTTCAGCGCTAAAGTATATTTTATTTTTAAAGAAAACTAGATAGTTTGGATTTGAATCTTCGGCTCCGGGATTAATATCTTTAACTAATACGGTATTTTCTTCCGAACCATCAGTTTTCCATAATTCTATTCCAGACTCTTCTTGTCTTGCTGAGAAATATACTTGATTTTTGTATTCAATATAATTCATTGGATACGAACTCTTACTTCCTGGATTAATGTCCTTAACTAGACTTGTACCTGTATCGTTTCCATCAGTCATCCATAATTCAACACCTGATGTTCCGTCCTCGGCTTGAAACAATATCCAATCAGAATATTTGAAAAACTCTTCTGGATTAGAACTTGAACTACCTGAATTAATATCACTGATAATCACCGTTCCTTCTGTCGTGCCGTCAGATTTCCAGAGTTCCATTCCATAACTTAGATTAAACGCCGCAAATATTAACGTATCACCTAAAGCAATAAGATTTGCTGGTGTTGAGTCATATATGCCTTCTTGTATGTCTTTTATTAATTCTACATCGATTCCATCTGTCATCCAAAGTTCTGTACCCACAGTAGAATTCCGAGCGCTAAAATAGATATTTTCGCCCATAACGGTTAAAGAGCTTGGATTAGATCCACTTGAACCAGAGCTAATATCTTGTACCAAGTATGTTCCAATTTCCGTGCCATCCGTTCGCCATAGTTCCCTCCCCAATGTTGAATTTTGCGCAGTGAAATATAAAATATTATCGAATATTGTGAATTCTTCTGGATTAGAACTAGATGTTCCACTATTAATATCCTTTAGCAATACGGTTCCAGATTCAGACCCGTCAGATTTCCAGAGTTCCCTTCCATGGACACCATCATCTGCACTGAAGTATAATTCATCATTATATACAAATAACCTTTGTGGGGAAGCACTTGGATCGTTGAGATTAATATCTTTAACCAAAGCTGTTTCAGCTTCAGTTCCATTTGTTTCCCATAATTCAACACCATAGTTTCTATGATCTACTGTAAAATAGAGTGTGTTATCCATGACAATAAGATTAGAGGGATTTCCATCTCCCATGATATAAAAATCTCTGATTAAGGTTGCATTCTCACTGGGAGGTGCTATAGAATCATTTAAGAAAACAGTTGGAATTAAAATCACTAATGCAATCAAAAATATAGCGGTTGCAATGATCTTTAGCTTTGTTCGCGTCATTGGTACCTCTGGGATTTCATGTTCATAAAGAGCATCTTTATTTCGCTCCTCTTTTTCCTTTTTTTCTTTCTCCATATCTTTCTTTTGGGCAATTAATCCTTTGCTTTCTTTATTTTCGTCTGATGGTATGTCATCTCCTCCTTGTTCCTCAATTTCGGTAACATCATTATTTTCATTAGTATCGTCGATTTTTGTTCTTTCATCATCTTCCATTATTTTCACCAATTTGATATTTATATGTATATTTTTAATTATATTTGTATCTATATTCTATCACATTTATTCAGTTGAAGGTAATTTAGGCACATTATAATTTCCCCAATCTTCAGTAGCTTGGTATTCCCACCAAGATTTAGGAATATTTGAATATGTTCCATATTTTTTTAGTCCTCTTAGAAATGCTTTTTGATTTTCTCGTGGAGCTTGAATATGATGTGTCTGTGGGTAAAAATAGGCACCAAAGCCCCCATTTTTAGTTCCTAAGTTTCTCATCATATGCCAAACTTCTCTTTCACACTCTTCAGGTGTTCCCTTTGTATAAATTGATTGTATATTAATGCATCCCCAGAACATTATTTTTCCCCTAAAAGGTTTTAAATCTGTATAGCCGGTCATTCTGGGGCTGTCAAATTCAAATGCGTCCATCCCCCATTTGATAAATAACGGGAGAAGTTTATCAATTTTGCCACAACAATGCATATGTAATTCACAACCTCGATCGTGGGCAGCCTTGATTAGCTTACCATAAACGGGCTCATAAAATTTTTCGAATAGTTTCGGACCAAAAAACGGACCCGTCTGCTCGCCTAAATCATCAACTAAAAGGAATCCATGAGGTTTTCCTCCAAACTTAATCCATCCGTCCATAGTATCAATATACCAATCGGTTAGATACTCTAATAATTTCTGTAGTTTATCAGAGTTTTTCCTATGGTCAATTAAATATCTACTAAATCCACGCATCATTGATGCAGTTTGTGACGGACCTACATAACCAGCTGTGAATAATCTATAGCGTTTTCTTCCCAATAATTTACTTAACTTAATCATAAGGGAATAATGAGACTTATCGAATGGATCTGGAGTATAATTATTCAAATAATTATCAAGATCATCCCAATTGTTCAAAGTAGACCTACCAGGATGCCCCATGGTTGCATTATCGCCCGATCTATTCCATATACAGCCCCATTCATCAATTTCCTCTCGAGGATAATTTAACCATTTTAATCCACGATATTTTTTTTCCTTTTTTGCCCATTTTGGCTTTTTCCACCGTCTGACTCGTATTTTATATAAGATGTCATCAGCAGGATGTGGAAATAACCCACGTTCTTGTGTGGTATGCCCTGGATGCCATTTTTTAGAAGGTAACATCACTGTTGGAAAAATATCCGTTGGCAAGCCCACTTTAAAGATGGGCACCTTATCGGGCTGTGTAAAATGTAAAGCCGCTTTTACTCTTTCAATTGAATTCATTGTAACAACAGAATCCTTTAAATATATTTTTGTGCGATGAGATATTCCGCACTTAAAACGCCCCCACGACCCGCACCAAGTTCTGTATTATGTGAAATACATGTAAACTTGAATCCGTTTGGATAATCGGTGCTCTCCAATCCGCCGACTAAAACAGACATGCCATGATTGACTAAATCTATTCTTGGTTGTGGTCGATATGGGTCGTTATAATATATTATTGGCTCCTTTGGGGCGTTTGGTAATTCAATATCCACATTATCGGTGTCTGGTTTAAAATCGG
>WJKO01000741.1 GCA_014729055.1 Promethearchaeota archaeon
GAAACGCACAGCTGGCTTACTGCATTGTAATGAATGCGGAGAGGATTCTGAAATCTGGTTTGAAGAAGAAAAACGCAGAGAACAAGAATTACAAGAAAGGAAAGAGAAAAAAGCCGAAGATAATGAAAATGATGTGTTTGATAGATATGAGGATG
This sequence comes from Promethearchaeota archaeon, assembly GCA_014729055.1. GTDB lineage: Archaea > Asgardarchaeota > Lokiarchaeia > Sigyniarchaeales > Promethearchaeaceae > WJKO01. Next base: position 156 of record WJKO01000741.1, read on the forward strand.
AGGTAATTCAAGCATCTAAGACGCGGAGTTACCAACAATTGGGACTAAATCTATTCAAATGCAAATTTTGCGGGAGTCGAAATACCGATTTGAAAGGCGGAAAACAATTAAAAATTAAAAATATCAAAATTTCGGAATGACTCTTAACCAGAAAGAGAACATTTTAATGTAGTTTCTGAATAGCACTAATAAATATTAAATATCCTAATAGAATAGTTTTAGTTGAATGAATAATGCAATTTGATAATAGTCAAATCTTCGAATATAAAACTGATTGGGTAGAGTATTTCAACAAAATACTTCAGAATATCAATAGAGATAAGATAAATAATCAAAATAAGATAAAATCAAATATTATTGAGTCAAATCAGACTTTAAAACTATTTCTTAGAAAGTATGATAATATAAAGTATATAAAAAGCAAGGAAAAAGATTTTCACAATGCAATTGTCACAAAAAATGGGAAAAAAAATTATCTATACATAGACACAGCTAATGAAAGGTTCTGGGTAATTCATAACGTAAGTAAGCAAGAAACAATGAAAGGAATTATCGATGAATTTAGGAATTCGTATATGCAAGATTCAATTTATTTAACTCATAATAAGATGCAAGAACATCAAAACGATTTAGACGTTGATTCTTTAGGATTTACTCTGAAATTTGAGCAAAAATTCGATGAATATCCCGCTCTTCCAGTATTTAAAAATTTGCAACCGATGGATCAAATAGGCTTTACTATGCAATTATGGCCTAAAAATAAAAAAGTAATTCATCAATTTATCGATAAATTCCGAAAAATTGATTTACCTATTAATTATAGATCATTAAATTTTGTATTTACTGATAAAGAGAGCGAAGAAGTCCTTATTAAAGAAAATCTATATTATGATGGAGCTTTCACGGTTCATAGAGGAAGAGATTTTCGAGAACATTTAGATTTTGTAGAAGCAATAAAGTCAGATTATTCAAAAGAAATGAAGATAATTGAAGATGCTCGGGTAAACTGGAAAGAAATGAGTGGGAGTATTTACAAAATAGAATTCAACATTGAAATTAATCCAAGAAATTTTATTAAAATAATTAATCAATTAGATGAATTTAAGATTAGCGTGTTCTTTATGTATAAATCAGGTTCTAATCATGTCTGTTCATGTTTAGATCATCATACAGGTCAAAAATTTTATATTCAAATAAGATCTTCTGCAATAGAAATAAACTTAGATAAGAATACTTGCGGAAATACAATCTTTAGAATTTTTACCTCTCTACAGAGATATTTCCTAAATAAACTTACTTTTTATATTGATAATAGCAAATATGAGCTGTGAAAAAATGACTATTTCTCATGAAACATTGGTTACAAATTATATTTTAAATGTATTCTTAGCTTCAAAGAAATTAAAGAAAGCTCTTATTGAATATACAATAGTTAATTCCGACAGAGATCATGTAAAACCAGATATATTTCTTTCTATGATAGAAAATGATGACATTATCTGTTATTTACTATTTGAATTGAAAAGCAGAAAAGTTTTACCAGATTTAGAGAGAATAGAAGAACAATACAAAAAATATAAACAAGTAAATTACAAGAATTTAGATACAAAGGATATTCCAGCTGTTGATGTTCCCATTTTGATTAATTATTGGTTTTTTAAGACTCTAAGAAAATACATATCACAAATTTCGGGGATTTTAGAATCTGAAGATGCTCTTATTTTTGAATATAAATATAAAAAGATTAGGTTGGACAAAAATAGTGACTCTAATATTAACCAAAATTATCTTCAACTACTAGAAAACAATGTTGAAAATTCAGGAATGTGGAGTACTTTGCTTGTACCATTTTTACCTTTTGATGTTACAGGGATTGTTTACGAAACAGGTTCTGCCTTCCCAATCAATATTGACTTAAGATCCAATATAAATATTTTGTTAGCTGAGCTTATATTATTTGTTGAACATCTGAAATATACAAAGAAATCTTCTTTCTTTGGAATTCACGATTGGTTTGACTATATATTTCAATATATTGATGGATTATGTATAATGGGCAAAGAAGATAAAAAATCTACAATTCGAAGCTTAAGAAACTTCTTGAATATTGTAATAGAACTATGTCAAGAAGAAAGTATTACTTTTGTTTCGAAAACCAAAAACCGAGAAAAGGGATATCATGTGGATGTTCGTAAAACAAAGAATTTACGAACAAGTAGATTGTCTGAATTAAAAGAGGAGATTTTTGAAAAACTTGAAGAACATCAAAAACAGCAGAAATTAGATTCATATATGAAATAAATATAAGATTTTATCTAAGTTATTTAATTTATTCGATATGTCGTGCACCTTGTAAAGCTTTCAGATATTTCATTTTATATTTCATGTCGGGCTCTAAGTAACTTCCTTCGCACCATTCGTTCCAACTATTGACTGTGATTAATGGGGGATCAACCTGATTCTGATCGATAAAATCCATCGCTTCTCCTATATATTTCCCAAATAATTCAGGTTCATTATGAATAATAACATCTTCTCGGCGTTCTTTAAATCGCGGACTTGTATCCCATCCGATGGAGACATGCGGAAAAAATGGGATGGAATATTTTTTATTCCATTCTTTCCATTTTGCTATGTTTTTCTCAGCCCAAACCTTATAGTCACCTTGAGCCCTAACGTGTTGAGCCCATTGATAACTGGTGAGGCTATCAATTCCCAGCTTTTTTATGCTTCTATTTTTAATTCCGCCTAGTATTGCTTGAATATGGAGTCCTGAAAAACCAGCTTCTTTTACTTTTATGTGGAACAATTCTAACGCTTTTCTAGTTTTTCTTCTTCCTCCTAATCCTTTTACCAAATTCTTAACTTGAAATATGGAAAAGACGGGGCATCCGTCAATTTTATAATATAAAGGATGTGAAAAATAGCGTGTAATAACTCGATCCATGATAGTTTCAAAATCGGATAGATTCACAGTTCCTGGCCAAATCACCTTATGTTCGTTTGAATTTTCATAATCCCATAATGTTGAGGCATCATGGTTTGCCCACATTAAATAAAAACTCATTTTATCATTATTAGTTGCTTGCAGAAAACCCTTATTAAGCGTTTCTTCTAAAAATGGTTGATTTTCGTACCAATACCAGTCGAATATGAATAAATTTACATGATGTTCTGTTGCTACTTCGATTTTCCTCTCCATCTCTTTCGGATCGCTCTCACTCGTATATCCCCACAAGGGTATGCGTGGTTGGTAGTGTCCTTCAAACTGAGGTTTTGCCTTGCGTAATGTTTCCCACTCACCTTCTCCTTTTGGCATGAATTGACGCCATCGGGGTTCATCATGATAGGCTGGCCAAATATAGGC
>WJKO01000742.1 GCA_014729055.1 Promethearchaeota archaeon
ACACTATTCTTAGTTATGGGTTGTTATCAAAGTTTTTAATAGATAAATTATATAACAAAATTGATATACATTACCTATCTCTTCAGTATCAGATAGGTAGTCCTCTTACTGTAAGAGATGATAAAGGAGCTATAAAATATATAAAATATCCAGCACATAATCAAGGACAAAGAAATCCGCAAAATCTTCCACGAGTTATAAATGAGATTAAACCGCATATTTTATGGACAAATTTTGATATTCAGCATTATCTTAATGTAAAAAAATTCGTTCCGAGAAATATGAATTGGATTGGTTGGATTCCGTGGGATAATCACGATCCAATGCAAGTAAGAAGAGCCGAAGAAGCATTCCAAGGAGTAAATACAAGAATTGCTATTTCTAAATTCGGAAAAGAATTTCTAGAAAATCATGGGATGGAAATGGACGGGTTTATATATAATTGTATTAATACGGATATATACAGACCTTTAGATCCAACACATGAGGATTTAGAAAAATTCAGAGAATTAAATCCTTGGTATAATCCGGATGATAAACTGCTTTTATTTGTAGGCAGGCCCAACTGGCGTAAGCGAATGATTTATATGATGTCTATTATGAAAGAATTGGTAAGCAGAGGAAATCAAAAAATTAAACTTTTTCTACATAGTAGCCTTGACGATCCGGCTGCTGAGGTTCCGTTGAGAAGAATAATTAATGCGTTTGGTCTTGATAATAATATTGTAAGTACTAACTTCTTTTGGGATCAAGGTGTTCCAGAAAAGGACTTAAGAATTTTATATAATCTAGCGGATTTGTATATAGCCCCTCACGGCGGGGAGGGTTTCTGCGTATTTCCAGGAACATCTGTTTTAACTGACGATGGATATAAACCAATTGATGATATACAAGAAGGGGAGAAAGTTAGAACCAAATCCCATTTTTTAGAAGTAACAGAAACATTTAAACATCCATATAAAGGAAGGGCCATCAAAATTGAACGATGGTATGATACGCAGCCACTAGTCTGTACTCCAGACCATAAGATACTTGCTTATGAATATATTGGAAGAGAAATGACGTCTGCAGGAAGAAAGAGACATTATATAAAAAAGTGGAAATCTGCTGAAGAATTAGAATTGAATGATTATTTATACATTCCAGAAATGCCAGAAATAGAAGCAGAAAAACCTTATCTTCCGTTAGAGGGAGATAATCTATGGTGGTTTTTAGGATTATACTTGGCAGAAGGAAGCTCAACAGATACGGGTGTTGTATTATCCTTACATAGAAATGAATTAGATTATGTAGAAGATAAAATAGAAAGATTAAATGTACTGAAAAATCTTTCAAACCAATCAATTTCGAGAGATTACTGGGGAGGTATTAAAATAAGAAGATATGATCAAGGAGAAAACGATGGAAGTAATCGCGGAAGAATTGAATTTAGTAGTATGGCTGTAGCTAAATTCCTTAAGAAGTTCGGAAATAAAGCTTATAAAAAACATCTTCCAGATAATATATTTAAATATTTGTGTAGTAATGAAAAAGCAAGAAAACAACTTATTGATGGCTTATATTATGGTGATGGAAACAGTAACCTTAAACGAAAAGAAAGGAGAGCAAAATATTATAGTATTGAATTAACAAGCAAAAAACTATTAACACAGATACAAGAATTATTATTATATGATGGCAAATTCAGCTCATTAAATAAATCACGAGATGCTTGTATTCAAAAAATTCGGGGTATAAATTATGATTGTAGGAGCGCTTGGAGATTAAGGTGGAGTTCTAATACAACATATGCATTACTATGTAATGATTCTATAGTGGATGGAAAAGTCTGTCCAGATATAGATGGTTGGTTTATTAAGATAAAGAGATTATCGGAAATTGAAGCAGATACTGATGTATATAATCTTGAAGTGGGCGGTAAAGATTTTGATGAGCATTCTTATACTGTTAAACAAGGCGTAATACATAACTGCATGCCAATAGCAGAAGCAATGGCATGTGGAACTCCTTTTGTAGCAAGTGATATTTGTACAACTCGTGAGTTTGCTGGAAAAAATTATGAGCGTGGATTGCCCTCAGAAGTGTTTTATCCAAGAGATCCGAACGGGAAACCAATACTCGATAAAGGTGTAGTAAGGCCATATCCTGTTGTTGATAAGTTTGTCGATAAGATTGAAATACTACTTGCTGACGAAAAACGCAGAAAAATAATGGGTAAAAACTGTGCAAAATTCGCTAAAGAAAATTTTAATCCAACTACAATCGCGCGTCAATGGATGAATGAGTTTGAGAAGTATAATATTCCAATTGGGTTGCCGCGGGGATATAGATGATTTCTCTTTGTCTCTTAGTAAGAGATGTTGATGTAGAAGCTCTTATTAACATGTTTAATAGTAAATGTCCGTGTGATTATGAAGTATGTATCGGGGATAATTCTACACAACGTAAATATACAGAAAAACTATTAGAAATCGCAGATGAATATATCCGAATACATGATAAACAATTATTCCGAATGGGTTTACCATGGGGGCACAATCTGATAAATTCAATAGCGAATACATATAAAATAGTCTATCTTGATTCAGATGAATTTCCGATTTGGATTAATCCTAATATTGAGAACATGCTTGATTTAAATTATGTGCTACAAACACTTAGAGCGGATTTTCTAACTACTGAGGAGATATGGAAAATGTGGAGCACTGTAGAAGGATACAGTGAAATAATCTCAGAGATTAGAGGAAAATATGAGATAAGCATTCAGGATAGAATTTATAATAGTAGATACGCAGAATTTAACGGACTTTGTCACTCTGTTTTTCATGTCCCGCCCCACTTTAGAAGTAACGAGGCCGGAGCAATATTATTACATAATAAAACAGTAAGAGACGAAAAAGATAAGAAGCGGATGGATAGACTTATAGATGAGCAATTCATGAGACAAAATATAAATCCAATGCTTGCAAGCTCTGAAGTTACCTTAAAATGGGGAAAAAAGATCTCAGAACATCCTTTCGAAAACTTCGAAGAATTTAAAAAAGCCTTTGATTAGGCTCCAAAAATGATTCTAGGGAAAATTAAATGGTTTGTAACTGGAATAATAATTGGAATGATAGCAGGTTTACTTGTAGGCTACTTATGGCTGTAAAGCCATACCAAAAATGAAAATAAATTTTCAATGTTTTTTAGAAGGAAACACAGGATATTCAGTATTAAGTAGAGGTTTAATAGGATTGATGCATCATGCTGGATTAGATATTCGTGTAGAAAATTTACACGGAAAAGTAGTTCCGGGGTTTGTAGATTTTCAAGCGAAGAATCCGAATGATAGAAAGCAACTTTTACATCAAATTCCTACTGTTAATCCTAATGCTGATATGTATTATACTGTAACAGAGTTTGATGAACCTACATATGGC
>WJKO01000743.1 GCA_014729055.1 Promethearchaeota archaeon
ATGGTGAATATGGATCGAAGCTGGGTGATCAAGTTGTAAATCAAATCTTAGTGGAAATGGATGGTCTCGAGGATCGTAAAAGCGTTATTGTTATAGCATCAACGAATCGTCTGGAAATGATTGATAAAGCAATGTTAAGACCAGGTCGTTTCGATCGGTTATTATATGTTCCGCCGCCAGAAAAGGACGATCGGCTGAAAATATTCAATGTCCACACAAACAATATGCCATTAAATGATGAAGTTAAAGAATACCTGGAGTTACTGGCTAATAAAACAAGCAATTATACTGGCGCCGATATTGAAAATGTATGTCGTGAAGCAGGAATGCAAGCCATACGTGAAGCTCTTAGGTCTGGGGAAAAAGATTTTGATTCTATTAAAAAGGAACATTTTGATGAGGCATTGCAGAAGATAAAACCAAGCTTAACTGATGAAGTAATAAAGAGATATAATATGCAAGCAGAAGAGATTGCTACGATGCGTTCGAGATTTGATCGCGGCGGAGAAAGTATGATCTCATGATTCGAGCAAATCGGTAAACTAGATTGCCATTTTCTTCTTATTTTCTTAATGTAACTTTCATTTTGTCAACATCAGCGAAACAATTTCATTAGACATAATATTGAATTTAATTTTAGTCCCATCCGCTTCATCAAGATTTTTTAATTGAAGTTCTGGTTCTTCTAATAGATTACATTTAAATATCTGCTTGAAAATCAATTCACTTTCTAAGTTGCAGACTTGATTTAAATTGGTTGGATTAAAAAACCTAAGTAATATTCCTTCTTCCGTGTTTTCTGCTGTAAATTTTTTATTATTCCCAGATAAATGACTGTCTAACTTTTTCACTGCACTTAATATGATATTTGGGTTATCAATAGAGAAAAACGAGGTGTTTTTTGAAATATCTTTCAGTTGTGTTATTCTCAGATTTTTCGTCTGTTTTTTATCGAAAATCTTAGGCGGAGCATTATATCCCATAGCGTTTGGGTAACATGCACCTTGACACCAATCTCCAATATGCGGGTAAACTGCATATTCAAAGGTAAACTTTCTTTGACATTGAGCACCAGGAGTCGGCAAATTTGGGCCATTTAATCCTGATTTCCTTCCTAAATGTCCTCGTTGACTCAGCCATTCTACCCCCCTGACTAATGTAATGGCTATGGTGTTTCCTTTATTGTCCTTGAGGATTTTTATATCTTTAGATTTGATGATTTCGAATTCTGGTAATCCTCTGTTAAAAACAGCCAATCCGAGTGAACCATTATTGATATCAACAAATGTATCTTGATGATATATTCCTTGCATGTCTTGAAACCAACCCTCATCTTTTGGTACATCTACCGTTCTTTTCATAACGGTAAAATGATCATCTGCATAGGAATAATCAGATGAAATACCTGTTGGAAATAGCGCACGTAATCTATGAGACTTTGCTGTATTCTCGAATTCTGTAGTAATTTCGACAACATTTGAGGACTTAAACACCGATATTTTACTTATAACCTCAAGTGATATTAAATTAGCAGACCTCTGTCTAGTATTAGCATCAATTTCTATCAATTTTGCAGGTATTGAAAATTTTATTTTGCTTTTTATTGTAGTTCGTACGTTATTTTCTTCAATTATTGATAGATCTGCGATAGAATCGTTTGAATAGTATATCTCTTCGTCTTTTAATGGTGCAAAATCATATTCATCGCCATCATCCGCACCATCCTCAAATAAATTAAGATTATAATAAATCTTATTAGTCGGTTTATGATAAAGATTGAATGAACCATCGGGATTAAATTCAACGGTTATATCCTTGCCTTTGAATTTCCTACCAATAACATCACCTTGAATTCCAGGCGATATTTCAGAATTAGCACTGCTATTAGATTTGACCTTTTCATCGATACTTGCTAAAATATATGTTGTATAGCCCATTTGAGGTGGATTTTTGAATGGCAAAGTCAATTCTCCGCAAGAATAGTTTCCCTTGAACCTTTTGTATAGATATTGGGCATGGGGAAGATTTCTATAATCTTCTATAATTTTCAAATTATATTCAGTGAGTTCTTTCAATTGATTGTCATATAATCTGTATTTTAAATTTGGATCGAGTTGGATCAGACCTTCTACTATTTGATGAGCATCCACTGGCGTCATTAATGGGTTGAATACGACTAATATTTCAATACTTTTAAAATTATCACCTAATTCATTCCTCATTTTTTCAATGACATTGGATGAGCTTATTCCAGATGTAATCTCACCCATTGCATTAAGAGCTATATCGCTGGAAATATCTAATGACCAATTAAACCTAGATTCCATGTCATCATGAACCCGATCGACAGAACACCCGCAAATACTATCGTGTGGATGGTTTTTTAATACCCATCTCCATGATTCCCATACCAGATCTTCATCGTATGTACCTCCATATAACCAAGCTAAAGATGAAAATGGCTCAGCATATTTTTCTAATTCTCTTTGACATTCAAAATTCTGTTGTTTGAGATACATTCGGGTGGATATACAACCTGGTGTTACTTGTGTATACATGGAACCACGCCATTCGCCAATTAAAGTTGGCAAGTCTAAATTCTTATCGGTTAAATCCGTGAAATATTCTTCTAAAGTGCTGTGCTTGAAATTAATAGGGATTTCTTCTTGAATATCATCTTCCTTATTAAGAAAATCTATTAGATCCACGATTTCAAATTCTGGTTCCAAATGATCACTGCCATTCATAAATAAAAATAAATTCGATTTCTGCCTTGACTTTAGGCGATGGTATGCATCCCCTACTTTAGCTATTCCGCTCAAATATGTTTTGGATCCATCAAGTTCTTCCATAGGATTTTGACATGCATTCGATAAATTACCATATCCCGTAATATGATGAAGCATCAAAATTTTATATTTTGAATTGAAGGATTGCCAAATGTGTTCTAACGGGGTATCTTCGTTTTTTCCTTTATATTCTTCATGGTTGCCGAATAAAGGAGGATATCCTCTAAACCCATAACCCGAATGAATATTAAATCCGTTTAATATTTGAGGAAGTTGAGCAACGTGACCAAATGTATCAGGTACATATCCTACTTTCATAACTTTTCCAAATTCATACCCGATTCGATGTCCTAATAGCAAATTACGGATAATTCCTTCACCAGATTCCAAGAATTCATCTGCTAAAATATACCATGGACCAACTTGTATTTTATCTCTTGATATTAGGTTCTTTAATTTGTTTTTATTCTGAGATCGTATCTCTAAATAGTCTTCTAAAACGAGTGTTTGACCATCTAACATAAATCCTCTGAATTTAGGGTTTTTATCTGTATTTTCCAATAGTTTATCAATTAATTTGACTAACCACTTTCTAAATTCTTGAAAAGTGAGATACCATTCTCGATCCCAGTGCGTTTCAGAAACAATATATCCATTATCCTTTCTTTCAGAATTTGCCATTATAATTAAAAGATTAAGATTGAATGAAAAAAAAGATTGTTGATTAGATGAAAGTGGAATTTCGTTTGTTCCTAAAATTAAGAAGATATTATAACCATCAATTTCTTTTGGATAATCTTCGGCGCCGTCATTGAACCCATCATCATCAGTATCTTCATCATTAGGGTTTGTATTCCAAGTATTACTCTCATCGTTGTCTGTTAAGAATCTTTAGTTTGGATTAATCTGTTTGAGGTTTTTCCATAAATACTTCATCACAGATTGATTCCAATGGAAGGAAAACTTGTGTATTACCGTCCCAGTCTTTTAGAGAACCTCCAAACATTACATCAAACCGATCCAGAAACACATTCAGTCTTTCATTTAGTGAATCTATATATTCATCTGCGATAATACACCCAACGACATCCTTATCGGGATACATCTTAAACAACAAAGCTTTATCCTCTAATTCCATTCTATTTATGCTAGTCTCTTCAGTTATATTACTTAAAACTGTTTGGATGCTTGATAAAGCTCCTCCAATCAGATATTCGTTGCTGTTTTCTTTATTTTCTCTTTTCCAGAATCGATTAAACAGCAAAATTCCCGACGTTCGGACAATAAATAGAGCTCTTAAATGCTGTTTCCAAACAAATTCGCGATAATCGGGTAGGTTTAAAATCGCAAACATGAAACAAATAACGCCAATTATATTTAGAGAAGCTGATAGCACTCTGATATCCGGTCCGAATCGTGCTGTCATTGCATCAGAAACAAAGAAATATCCTGCTAATATGATAAGCATTGACAAAAATAGACCAGCAATCTTTCCCAAGACACGTTTGTTAAAATTTGTAATTTTTGCATATTTATAAAAATATCTCAGAATATATACGGCGGCGAATGGGACTGCGAGAAATGCGAGGTTTAAAGTCATGTCTCGGTGGCCTAAAATCAAAGATATTATAGAAAGCACTAAGAAAGTGCCACAAAATATTGTAACGGGATACCATTTACTCTTTTCAATATATTCAGAGAGTAATGCATAAAGAGTGATACCCGATGTTAATGAAATATAACCATATTGACTGAAATAATCCCTAACCGCAGGATTTATAAAATAATCTGCTATAATATAGAAGATATAGGTGATACCATATCCTAAAAAGATCATAGACCATGCTAAATTCCTTAAATTTTGCTCTTTAAAGGTTGATGTCAGATAACGATAAATAAAAACACCAAACATCTGAAATGAAATATATACTAAAATCACTTCTAATCCAAACGAGATTTCTGGACCCGTTCCCGATAAGGGATATTCTACGTTTAACATGATCTTCCTCCCTATTTATTAATATTAAGTATTTTCTTCACTTCTTGCTCCATCGGAGCAAACACACTTTGCTCTAGATTGCTCCAATCAATAGTTTTACTGACATAAAAAGTCTCAAATAGATTTCGGATTGTACGAAGATAATAACGATATGTATTCAGATTTTTATTAGTAATAAGACAAGTTATGATGTCCACTCCATGTTCCAAAAAGATGTATTTATTTTCTTGTTCTATTAATTTGAGTCCTTTCTGCTCAGCTTTTGATTCACTTATACTCTTTATTAAACTATCAATTCCAATAATTCCGCCCGTAATAAATGATTCGTCTTTTGACTTGTTTATCTTCTTGTTATTACCTTCTGATGTATCTTTATTTTGTAAACCAGAGATATCTGTGAGATCTAATGAATAAATCAAATTGTGAGTCAATTTTCTTATTATGAATAAGGTTTCTAAATGATTTTGCCAACCCGCTTCTGCGACAACGTCGACCCGATACCAAGCGAGATATACCCCATTAAGAGATAAAAGCATAAGAATCATACCGATTATTAAGAAGATTTCTGATGGTATTCTTTCAAGCATTGTATCCATGGATAAAGCTATTCCAATATAGAGGAAAAAAGTACTAAAGATTAGAAGAATCATCCTTTTTCTTAACGTACCTGCTGTTTTAGTGACTAGAAATATGGCAAACAACACTGGAATGAGCAAAGGTACTATCCCTGCTAAAATTAAAACCCATATATACGCTGATTCGGGGTTGAGTAAAAGAAAACCCATAAAAAGAATACCAGTCCAAATAGTGAAAAAATGCTTTGACTTAAATTCGCCGATTTGAATGTAATGATGTTCTAAAACGGCTGTAAATATAAATATCATGAGACACATCGTAACATAGATGAACTTTTGCACCCACCATGGGTCGTAATTCCAATATCGTTTGAGAGCAATAATAATTGTGATAATAGTAGCTCCAGTAAATAGAATGGTGAATGCTGAATAAATTCGTGCCATCGTCTTATTATCTTTTTTTCTTGTTTTCCTTGTCTTTGTAAGGAATAGGAATGCCATTTGGAGGGACAAATAACTAATTAAAAAATTTAAAGCAATATATAGAGGTCGATACGGCGTTGTGGCAAAATCTATGTCAACAAAAATCATCTTACTTCATATTCTCGATTTCAAGGTTAAATATTTTTCTAAATATTTTAGGAATATTTTATTTAAGAAAAAAACAATTTTCTTTCAATGGCATCAATTATAGATTTTTTATTGACGGAAATTGGAATTGAAAGACAAGGTACCATTATTTTTTGGTATATAGGATCGCTTTTAATTACAATTGTAGCCATAACACTGGCTTGGAAACGAAAGCACTTAAGATTTGAACTATATATTATAATTGCCGCACTCATAATGAATTTTCTATGGGAAATAATCCTCTTTTTATTTGATATGAGATTAAATGCAACTGGGATTTTTCACCCAATTGTTGATATAATTTTCCATGGAATATTTGAAACAGGAGGAACTCTCGTCCTCGGAATTGAATTAATTGATTATTTTAAAGTAATTGACTTGGATCAGGTGTTGACGAATGACTGATATCGTAGTTGCACGAGTATTAAATACAATATACTATATTTTATTTGTACTCTACACAATAATTGTTCTTATACACATATTGAAAAATAAGGATCAAGCCCGGTTTAAGAACTCTTTTAAAATTTTCATTTTAACAGGTATTATACTTTCGTTTATGGAAGTGTCTGGGATATTGATTGATTTAAGAGAATATACCGTAAATGGTGTAATTAATCCTCCTATCTCAATTCTAATTGGATTGATAATGGGATTTGGTGAGGGAGGAGC
>WJKO01000744.1 GCA_014729055.1 Promethearchaeota archaeon
AAAGGTTTTTTACTTTTTTTCCTTTCCACTTTTTATTAGTAGTGGAGGGATTGCAGAGAAAGATTTAATTACGCTCAGATAATTTGATATATAACTAACTTAGTGAAATAGTGAAAAAACTATGAAAACTGTTTATAAAATGATCTTAATTGGTTTGATGGTCATTGGAGCTGGAATATTTGGATATATCGCGGGACTTGATATATTATTTCATGGAAAACCAACAATAGATGGTAAAATTAAAGGTTTTGAATGGCGGGATGCGGATCATAAGATTGGATTCTGGCTGAATTTGAATAATTCTATTGATACATCTACTGGAACAAACAATATTGATTGTTATAATTATTTGTATGTCGGTGAGGATAAAAATAATTATTATATTGGTGTTGATCTATGCGGCGATAGAACGAATAATATTGAAGGTGAATGGATTGGATTGTATCTCGCCAATAATCTCCCGAGTTATACAAATGAATTCGCTCTTTATGCAATGCAAAATTACGGCTTTGAAAATATAGAATTTAATGTATCCAATGGTCAACCTGTAAGTGAAAATATAGATGATAGTTTTTCTATCTTTGATTCGAGCTATGAAGTGCCCATTATAGATAATGCAGATGATATCGAGATATCATTGGGTAATTCTGAAGGAGAAATTAATTATATGTGGGATTTTGAGGGACAACGCCTTGTTCTGAATTCCGAACAAGTAAACCCTGCAGGAGGATATCCTGAAGCCGAATATGCTGTTATGGACTTTTCCGTTAATATTACCGACAAAATGCCTGATGGATTTGAAAGTCTCTGCGCGAGCTATCTAAACCGAATTGACATCAATTTCCAAATTGGATGTGATTTAGAAGTGACTACTTTTGAATCACAAGATGATGATTTTGCTGAAAAAATGCAAGTTGCACTTATGATTCATGATGGAATGCATTTTGATATTTCAGATCTGGAGTATGCATCGGCTGATAAAAGAGCTTGGGCTTGGAATAGTGCCTCAACTGTTTCTCGTGATGAAACTATTGTATTTGGTGATTACAACGATACGACTGGGATGCTGTATTTCAGTTTACTCTGTCAAAATGCTTTAAATAGCACTGATGATACAAGTTTTGAGATATTTATTGAACGAATGAGTCTTGATATATATTTCAACAATATAATGTTGAATAATTATTGGGACACTTCAGTATCCAGTTCAAACTATGAAATTTCATATACATTCGATAAAAGTCCAAATTGCGAGATTGCACATAGAATGTTTGAATACCGAGTTTCAAAAAGCGAATTTCCTAGTAATACCAATAAATTATTTGTATTTTTAGCGGGTTATGGGACTGCAGCTGTGGAGGGAAGTGATTTCTGGACATTTCCGATTGACGGTTTAAGTACTTATAACACATTTCCTGAAAATACTGAGAACTTTCTTGAATTACCAATGGGGAAAAATGTTCTAGATTAACAAACAATAGTTTGCGTTTTTTTTTCTTATTTCTTTATGTAATTGCGTCAATCAATGGCGAAGAAAACCAGAATGACTTTTTCAGCGATAAATTTTATTAAAATAGAAAAATCAACAAAAAAAAATAGAGATTTTTTTTTTAATTTTCAGTTCACAGAATGTCGGGGAAGAATAACAAGATCAAAATAAATAACAGCAGAGTCACACCGAACATCAGTAATCCAGATTTAATTGTAGAAATTACTTTCTTCTTTTTGTATAGCCGTACCATGATCAACGATGTATATACTAGGTAGATTGCAGTCAAGATCACAGGACCAACCCAACCTGGCTCCAAACCCAAATCCGTTCCGACAATTTCTTTTATAAGTAAGTTGGGCACTTCAACGATGAAATAGACAAAAAATGGATTCATACCATAGGCCCGAAGGTATCCCAATTCCATATCTTTCTTCCTATCTAACCAAGAAAATACCCATAGACCAATTAAAGACACACCGATTGCAATTAAATTATGGGTAAATGACACTTGACGTTTATTTGCCTCCCATCCTGGTATGAATCCCAAAGCGATACCAACGATAAGATTTAAAGCTCCCAGTAGTAGCATGCTATTAAATTTCTTTTTTTCATCAATATCCTCAGAAAAGATATAATCCCCAACACAACTGGAAATTATACTTATTGATCCATAACCCAGAAATCCTCCGAATACACCACCATGAATTGATTCCAAGGCATAATCCCTTAAAAACCAAGTAATCATGAGTATCTGATAGACAATTCCTATTAGATAGCCTGCAATCAAGCGTTTCTTCGTATCTCGAATATGGATAAATAAGAATGTAATCCATCCGGCGGCTGCAATCGCAGGAACAACGTCCCATGATAAGATGATCATTCCACTCTCTTCTTCAACAAGGCTTGGATTATTTGCCAGCATTACGATTAATCCAACAGCAGATAAAACAAGATATCTCCAGAATAAATGCATATTTGCTGCTTTTGCACCTTCCTTCTCTTTTCGGCGTCGATACGATACTGACATCATTAATCCGAGAAGAAATATAAACGCAGCAGCTCCAACATCGAATAAGGTCATATAATCTCCGCTTGTTGGTGCATGATCAAAAAGGAAATGAAGAATGTTTGTGAGCCATGTAGATTCTGCAGAACCCCAATCCGGTGTCCATTCCTCGGGAAAGACTAATGTCACAACTAAATATAGCATGATAAATCCGCGTGCTTGATCAATCCATCGGTATCTTTTTGGTTTTCTTTCTTGTACCATTTCTTCTGATTCTAATACCTCAGTCATAATAATCAACTTCTAATTCTATTTTTATATGACATTGAAACTAAAAGATTTAGGATATATAAATTCAATTCTTAATGAATAATAGACGGCATAGAATATAGAGAATAGAAAAAGAGAAATGCATGTTATTTATGTTAATCACTTATAAAGTGTCCAAATTTGAGGATTCACACCGCCAGGTCCGGATATTAAAACACCATTTGGATATCGAGCACTTATCGTGCATTGATCCCCTGCAGCATTTATTTCTAATTGCATAAATTGATAACATTGCTCACCGTAATCAAAGCCGATTTCTTGAGCGAATTCATCGTATATTTCTATGTTCGAGTCATGATAATAGTACTTTCCGTCATGGCCCCCACCAGTTGTGTAATTGATACTAAAATCGGCATGTTCAACGTATTTTGTAGAATCCCAATTTCGCTTTTCATATTGTTTAGTGACGTATTTTTCTTGCCCTTGATCATACCAGTTCACAGATACGTTTTCAGTCATACCATTTGCATTTAAAACACCATAGCTAACTTCCAAATTTGCACCCCCCGCTCCCGTGCAGAAATAATGTATGTCATTATGATCCCAGTTATGGTTTTTATTCCAAAGATATCCATTCTTGGTCTCACCATAGGTATATTCATAATGTTCATAATGATGGTCATGGCCAAAAAATACGGCATCAACATCTAGTTGGTCGAATAATGGAACCAGTTCAGCTTGAAGGTCGAAGTAATGCCCAGATGTTGCCGTAGTCATCATACTTAGATGAAAGAAACAAAATACCCAACAGTCAGGGTCATTATTCCGTGCCGTAGTTATATCATTTTTTATCCAGTTCATTTGTTTTGGCGTCATTACGTATTGATGTTGAAAATTATCAATCATGACGAAATGTGCACTGAGGTAATCGAAAGAAAAAAAGCGACCTGAATCGGGAGATGCATATGGGTATGGAAAAACTTCACCCCAATTAGAAGAGCCGAGAGAACCATCCCAATCATGATTTCCAATACTTGCTTGAATTGGTGTATTGGCCGCAGTTCTTGCAAAACTAAGCATCATCAGATGCCAATCATTTAGATCTTGACCATCGTCCGCTAGATCCCCCGTATTTAATATGAAATCAAAACTGCCATTTATCAAACCATCTGCCACCTTTTGATTACGTTCGGAATATGCTAAATCCGTAGGCTGTACATCCCCGAACACGGCAAACCGAAAGTCTCTTGGTGTGCTTGGAGCAGTAGTAAAATTGAAAAGAGTGGATTCGTGATCTTGGGAAAACTCTTCTGGAATTTTATAGAAATATTCTGTATCGGGCGTTAATCCTGTTAATTTTGCGTGATGTAGATACAATTCTTCATTATCAGAATAGATCTGATCCAGATTACCGGCATCCTCTCCATAATATACATAGGAAACATTCTCTTCAGCAGTGAGCCAAGAAATTGTCATTGTAGTCTTCGGGTCATCTTCCCATGTTAACCATGGACCATCATTAAATCCCGTACCGTTTATAATTGTAGGATCAGGAAAAGTGAAGAAATTATCGTATGCATATATTAAACCGACTGATAATATTATGAATAATAAGGTGGTGACGGATGCATATACACCAAACTTTTTCTTTTGAAATTCGAGTTTCGGATGTAGATTCTTCAAGCTGAAATAGATAAGATACGCTGATATGTTGGTAGTAACAGAGCATATTAAAAATACAATAAAGTTCAGGTTTGCTGGATTGTCGAAGTCAAAATCTATATCCCCTGGTATTAAAGCAAACTCAGCCGCTGTCAAGTAGTATATGAATGCAATTAAACCGAAGCTGGAAGAAATAAGAAATATTGCAAGCCAACTATAATTGTATTTTTTTCTCTGCAGTTTCTTTAGGAATATCCGTTTTTTATCAAGAAATAACATGACTATAAAACTGAAAATTGTGCTTGAGAATGCTATGAATAACGCATTTAGAGCTTTAAATACCTCATTTTGCATCAGAAAAATAACATAACCGACTAAAATTAAGATTATGACCGCTGAAATCAGTCCCATTAAAGAAAAAATAAGTCGTGGAATATTTTGCTGTTTTTTCATATTTAATATATTCTCCAGCTGACGAATTTTTGATCAAACTTGATCACTATAACAATCCGCTTATGATCTATATAACAACCGCACTTAATTAAAATCTACCATACCACCCACACATGCTGACCATCTCACAAGCCGCGGCACAAATCG
>WJKO01000745.1 GCA_014729055.1 Promethearchaeota archaeon
CTCCTTGATCATTGATACTATCCATTAAGAAAGATGGAGAAGAATAGGCAATGAGGTATTCATTCAGAATATTCTGTGCAAATATCTCACTAAATTCTTTACTAAAACGTGTTGCCTGTATGGTTGTAGTGATTCTTTCTATGGATTCCTTACTAATATTATTTTCAAAAGCTCTGAGAAATTGAATAAGATTTTTTCTTAGAATTTTATTAAATTGTTTTGCCACGCATATTAACACAATGGATTCACTTAGTACAAAATAACAATAAAGATTGTGTTCTCGATCTGATTCTATATGTGTGTATTTTATTACTTCAGGAATAGCGTTGAGCAAGTTTTCAAGATCTTCAATATCATGTATCGCCGAATCATTGCTTTCTAAGTCCATTAAATCAATATCTTCTAATTCATGCTTTTTCTCTACTTCATTCATTTCATCAGTTATTTCTTGCAATTTTGATTCGATATCCGCTACCTCATGACGATTATTATTACTATTATTACTATTATGATTATTACTATTACTGATGTTGTTTTCAGTTGTAGTTTGATTGTTGTTCGTGGATATATCTTCATTGGTTTCTTGATTATGTGTATCTCTTCGAGAATTACTACCGTTATTATTGCCTGAAAAATCGAGATTGAATTCTTGGATTATCATTAAATGGTCAATATTTAGCGGTTTACCAAATATGTTAAGATTTTGTATTTCTATCAAAGGAAAGTTGTCAGATCTTCGTAAGATGCACAAATATTCGAGTTCGATCATTTAAATCATCCAAGACTTTGGACTCAAAAAAATTCTTTTATAATTACTCTTGTTTGTTTTATTTGTTTTTTTTTGTCATTTCCTCTATAAAATAATTTGCGTATAAAATAAAAAATTGTGACTTATTCTTGGATTATATGCAAAAAAATAAAATCAATGATTTATTCCTAAGAAATTAGGTGGTTGTGATTGAGTGAAAAAAGCCAAACGAAAACTACGATATTTGCAGTACGAACTACAATAGGTAGAGAGCGAACTGTACAAGATTTAATATTTAACCGCTTAAGAACTATTAATCCATTACCGGATTTAAAAGCCATCCTCACTGCTGAACTATATAGAGGATATGTATTTGTCGAAGCAGTCCACCAAAGAGATGTCGTTCATATTACCAACGGATTACCACACGTCAAAGGTAAGGTCGTCGGATCTATTCCATTTACATCAGTAGAGAAAGTAATCAAACCAGAAAAAGCAATTACTTATATGGGCGAGGGTGATATCGTAGAAATAACCAGCGGGGTATTTCAGAATATTAAAGCGCAAATTGTAAACATGTCTAAGGAAAGTTCAAAGGAAGAGGTAACCGTTCGTTTATTAGATTCAGACAGTCCAATTAAAGTGAAAATCCATGCCGATTTTCTAAAACTCGTTGAAAAAGCTAAACCCGTCACAACCGAATATATAATGTCGTCCAGTGAAGAATCAAAAGAGAAAGAGGAAGAAAAACCAATAGCATCTGAAACTCAAGCAGAAACTGTGAGTGCAGAAGCGGGAAAAGAATCTGGAGAATCTGAAAAGGAAGCGGAAAAAGAACCTACCAAAGTACTCTATACTGAAGAAGAAGTTGGAACGAGTATGGACGATACATTTTCGTTTGAGGAGGATTTGGATGATTCAAATATTGACGATGACTTCATAACCGAAGACTTTGCTGAAGAATCTGACAGCGAAGGGGATGAAGACGAAGAAGACGAAGATGATTGGGCAAAATTCTTCTAAAACTTGCTTTTTCTATTTTTACTTCTAATCAATTCAATTCTATGTAGCCTAAAAATTTAAAGAATATCGTTAATTACTTCTAGTTATGCCAAGTAGGAAGTCGAATAAAAACAGCCCTCACACAACAAGAAGAGTTAGATTACCAGATCGCCAAGATGACGAGATGTTTGCACTAGTAATTGAGATTTATGGTGGAGATAGAATGCTGTTAAAGTGTGAAGACGGAGTTACACGTATTGGAATAATTCGAGGGAAAATCCGAAAAAGAATGTGGTGCCGTCTTGGAGATATCGTCTTATGTATCCCATGGGATTGGGAAACAAAAGTCAAAGGAAAGAAGGAAAAAGCACTTATTGTATGGAGATATACCCGTACACAAGTTTATTGGCTAGAAAATAATGGTTATTTGAACGAACATTTGGATCTCAACAATATTTAATTTTATTTAATTCAAAAACTTAATTGAAAAGTATGGAAAATATAATCGAAGAAAAAATATCGTATATAATATTAGATGCTAATTTTTTACTTATTCCATTGCAATTCAAAATAGATATTTATGAAGATCTCGTTAATTTAATACCAGGCAGAATTCGTATTGTCATCATTTCTGAAGTAATCGCAGAATTGAAAAGAAAAAGGAATAAAGAAAATAAAATTGAATTAACATTATTGTTAACGGGGAGTTTTAATCTACTAAATCAAAAAATGCTTGAAAATCCTGATTTATTTTTAAAAATTGAATACTCACGAAC
>WJKO01000746.1 GCA_014729055.1 Promethearchaeota archaeon
ATTATTACTGAATCTATTGGAAAAGTAAAGGCAAATAATAGCGATTGGAATCAAAACATCTCTAGCTTAATAACGAAAGCCATTGAGTCCTTGAAATCGGGTACAGAGATCATAAAAGAAACAATTTCCAAGTCTGTGCAAGAAGAGGTAAAACGATATCAATACGAGGTCGCTGAATCCCTTAAAACGATACAGGAACAATATGTAGCACGTATAGAATCAGCAGGCACAGAATATGAAACAACTTTTAAAAACGCATTAAATAGCAGCATGGTTGATTTTAGCGATGCATTAAAGAAATTGATAGAAGAATTGGGAGTTAAAACATCTGGACAAACAGCAACACAAGAGCAGACCTTTAATAATATCGAAGATACTTTGAAAACTAATGTTATTGAAACTAACGACAAAATCAGTGAGTCTTTTAATACTTTATTAACCGAGAATTCTACAAAAACTTTAGAATTGGTAGAAAATTCTTTTTCGGAAACCAGTACAAATACGACAGATTCTATTTCTAAAGTATTAAGTGTACTTATGGCAAATAATGAAAAACTATCGGAACAAATATCTAATGCTCAAACTTCCGTTAAAGAGGGTTTAACAACAGAAACGGATAATTTACTAAACTCGATAGAAGAACGCATTACTAAATTAAACGAGATCGCGCAGAATACATTAGCAACCCAAGATAAGATCATTAATTCAGCCATAGATGATACTAAAGCGAGTGTGTTAAAAGAAAAAGAAACTCTGAATTCAAGCATTGATGACATCACAACGGCGGTCAATACGGCAATTGATAAATATAAAACAGGATTAAATACCAACGTTGCAACTATACCAGAAAAGGCAGAAAATATTATCATGCCGACATTGGAGAAGTTTAACACATTAATGGATAATCTTAAGACAGTTTATAGCAACGCAAGCGCAAATCTTCAAGCTTCATATAAAACAAGCTTGAAAACATCATCAACAGATATCAAAGAGAAACTTGGAAATTATGAAAATGATAGCATACAAGTATTAACAAATGCACAAGATTCTGTAAATAATGCATTTAAAAAACTAATAGAATTAGCCGAAAATGCGTCAGAACAAATAAAAACAGAAATGAAAAAGGGTGTTTCGAACATCCAAGATGAACTAACCCAATCATTTGGTGATGTCCTTAACAAAATGAAATCTTTGATTAACGAAGGCAAGAAATTAACAGAAAAACCAGCAGAAATCTTAACCGACACAAGCAATTTAATCATTGAAAGTCAGATTTTTGACGCGGAAAAAAGCTGGATTATCACAGGAAATGATCCAATTTTATCATATGTTAACGAAATGATTGACAACACTAAATCTGCCGGATTAATCGTAATTCCAAAATTTGATGACATCGATTGGAAACGTATCATTGAAATCCATAAAAAAGGTCGTAAGTTTATTGTTGTGACGGAGATTGAGACATCCAAAAATCAAAAATTAGTGAAAGATGTGCTTGCAATGGGTATCGAATTGTATCAATACCCCGAAAAAGACTTTATTGCCTATATTCATGATAATGAAGAACTCTTACTTGCACCAATCGCACCGCTTGAAGACGAAACTATGGCGATTGTAACAGAAGTTGACCCTTTAATTAAGCATCTACAAAAGATGTTTAATGAATATTGGAGAAGAGTTGCAAAGAAATATAAAACTCCATTCTAAGAGAAGCAATTGGATTCACAAAAAAAAATTTCCCTAAATTTAATTTCCTATTTTTTGATCATATCTGCAGAAAACAAATTATTTAAACTCAGACTTCAAAGTTTAAGAAAGAGTTAGGAAAGGGCAATAAAAATTATATATAATAGATTGAATATTGAATAGATCGAATGGAAGAAAAGATCTCATGAGTAATGACGATAATAAAAAATCAAATAAAAATAAGGACGAAAGTCCTAATAAAAAGAAAGATATGGCTGGGAAAGGGACTGTCGATAGCCCATGTTGTGATGAACCACTAATCAAAGAAGAGGACGGATTTTTTGTATGTCAGAATTGTGGTATGGTTCATGAAGAAAAGGTTTTAGATAGTTCCCCCCGAAGAGCATTTACTCAAGAGGAGATCACAAAACGAAAGGTTGCGGAACCTGTTTATAGCCCAATTGGTCCAAGGACTGTTATCAAGGGAAAAAGGGATGCAAAGGGATCGCTTCTTAGCCCAGAAGGTAAACAAAAATATCGTCGCTTAGCTAAAATACACCGATCATTGACCACATCATATGAAAGGAATTTATGGATTGCACTTCCAAATTTACAACGATTACAAGAACGATTAAATCTACCAGACACAGTAGCAGAGGATGCACTTCGTATTTATACAAATGCAGTGAAAAAGAAATTAACTATGGGACGAAGCATTGATATGTTATTAGCAGCATCTATCTTCACAGCACTTAGAGTACATGGAATACCAAGACCAATTGAAGAAATATTGGCTGTTGCAGAATTGCCCAAGAAAAATGTGATGAAAAGTTATCGTTTAATCTATCGCAAAATCTTGCCTGAAATGAATCTACAAGTTACTAGAACGGGTCCAATACAATATATCGATAAATTTATTGGAGACCTAAAACTAAGCATGGATGTTCGGAATAAGGCCGTTAGAATATTAAAAATTGCGAAAAGAAGTGGAATGCGAACTGCAGGAAAGGACCCTAAGGGATTGGCAGCGGCTTCAATATATATGGCAGCAAAATTATGCGGAGAACCAAAAACTCAAAACGAGGTTGCAAATAGTTCACATGTCACGGAAGTTACATTAAGAATGCGTCAAAAGGAACTAAAAAAGTACTATTTGGATAGAATTAAGAAGAAGAAAAACAAATAATGAATCTTTATCAATTTTTAAATGAATTCCCATGAATAAACATAACTTATCTGAAATTAATTCTCTAAATCAAAGAGGTGGAAGAATGTTATCTCTCGTTGATTTGATTAAAAAAAAAACCATCCCAATCGACTTAGCAGAATATTTTATAG
>WJKO01000747.1 GCA_014729055.1 Promethearchaeota archaeon
GGATTCCACGGTGTAGAGAGTCTCGAACCTATGGCGGGTATGAATTTAAAGCATTTAAAAGAAAAATATGGAGATAAACTCTGTTTAATTGGAAATATAGACGTGTCTCAGCTATTGCCCTATGGAAGTCGTGAAGATGTTATTAAAGCCGTTAAAAAATGTATTAAAGATGCAGCGGAAGGAGGGGGATATATTTTGTCTCCATGTACTGATTTAACAGATTCATGTAAGTTGGAAAATGTAGAGACAATGATAGCAGCAACAAAAAAATATGGCAAATATCCGATAGCCATCTGAATATGTTATATTTATCCGAATCTCAAAAAAGATAAAAGAAGTTAAGGATTCTCGTGGTCATCTTTCTTTATACGAATAATCTCCACAACAGCAAATATTCCTATCATATAAGCTGTAAAAACTAAAATTGCAGTCCAATCCAAACTATCGTCCCAAAAATTTTCAAAATATTCGCCAACAAGAATCAGAGGTTCTAGCAGTCTATATGCAATGTTTATTCCACCTGTTGAATAATCATCAGCGCCTTCTGGCAAGTAATATATCGTGGTATTGTATTTTGCCCTTAATTCTTCCATTACTGCCTCCTCTGTAAACTCGGTGACATTCAGACCCGTCCAACCCCATACCTCATCTGGTTGATGCATATCAGTTCCAGAAATTATCCCAAACCCGTTCGTATCATTACACCAATATTCATATGAATAGTCATCAAAATCATTTTCGTTGATTACCTCGATATAGTCAACGCCCCAGTCTAAAAGCTGTTGCCTTGATGGATGATCTTTCATATCTGCATCATATAAACTCCATGGGATATGATCCACGGTGACTACTGCATTTTGTTCATGGGCTTCATTAATAGCCGTCTGAATTTCCATATCCGTTGGATTAGATGGTATTGGAAAATCATCTGTACTCCAGTTATTAAGTCCTAAAAAGTTCATATGGATTCTGTTTGTTGTCCATTCCATTCCTTGTATAATAATAATCTCATTTTTATATTTTTCAGCCATCTGGGCTAATACGTCTTTATTATCCAATGTATTATGGTCTGTAATTATGCAAGCATTAAATCCATGAGCTATGTGCCAAAGAATGTTCTGTTCGACCGTCAAGACACCATCACTGAATAATGTATGGCTATGCTGGTCTAATATGATGTTATTGTTGTCTGCAATTTCTGAGGGAACAGGTGATGTAAAATCAAAACTATTATCTGAGTATTTGGTTTTATAGGGCCCAAACTGGCTTAAAAGAACTCCAGACGTTATCACTAGCGCTGTTATGAAGATAAACAAAATGAAATGAATACCAATCTTCTTAATTGCGTTTTCTCTTTTCATATTTATTTCACTACCAATCTTTATAAAGATCGTTTACAAAATGACAAAAGAACAATTGTTTATTAATGCTCAGTTAAAAATTGATTGAATTATGGCTAAATATGTCTTGAAAGCGTATAAAACGGCACTGAATCGAATGAAGACTATCGATTCTTGGTTTTGGGCCAGATATACTTTGAATCCATATGCTGGTTGTGAACATGCTTGCATTTATTGTGATGCCCGAAGCAAACGATATTATCTGCATGATGATTTTGAGCGGACAATTATTGTGAAAGAGGACATAGAAAACGTCTTAGAGAATCAGATTGAAAAATCCAGAACATTGATACCAGATGTTGTAGCCATGGGTGGTGTATGCGACTCATATGCCCCTGTTGAATTAATGTATCATAATACTCGTAAAATTCTTAGAGTACTTGAAAAGCATAAATTTCCAGTTTGTCTTTCTACAAAATCGACGAATGTGAAAAAAGACTTGGAGATATTAGACCGAATCGGAGAACAAACATGGTGTGGTGCGGCATTTACAATTACAACCTTGAATACCGAAAATGCTGATTTTTTAGAACCAAATGCTGCTAAACCTATGGAACGCTTTAATATGATAGAATATATATCGAGAAAGTTCCCCAATATTTATATTGGTATCAATTATATGCCGATTGTACCCTATATTGAAGATTCTGGGGATCAAATAAGGGAAATGATTAAAATGGCTAAGGAAAAAAACACAAAATTTATCTTGTTTGCCCCTTCTATGACTCTCCGAGATCTCCAGAAGGATTTTTTCATAAAAAAAGTCCGAGAAAAAGATTCTGCGTTGGCAGATAAAATTCTTGCTCTATTTAACGATGAAAAAAGATTGGGAGATTATATTCTAAAGAAGAACAAAGAAATTCTGGATTTATGTGAAAAACATAGTATTCCAACCCGAATGAAGCGCTGGATTCCAACTGATTATCGAGAGAAAAATTATCAAATTGCAGAATTCTTGCTAAATAAAGCATATTACAAGCAAATCAATGGGCAATATCACTGGCATCTCATGAAAGCAGGTTGGAGTATTCAAAACTTAAAGGAGTCTATTTTAAAAATCAAGGATAGGGGTGAATTGATGAATATACCAAATATTTCAACCAAGATCGCTGA
>WJKO01000748.1 GCA_014729055.1 Promethearchaeota archaeon
AATCTAAGGGGAAGCGAAAAATTTCAGACGATATAGATTTGAGTGAACCCCAAGAAACTAAAAAGGATTTAAAGAGTAAAAAGCTAAAGCAATGTGAGAATTTTGAGATAATATTATCAGATGATAATGATTTATCTTTCGAGAATTATATAGGATTGGATAACTTAAAGAAAGTCTTAAAGAAAAATTATTTATGGCCCATTCAATATCCTGATATTGTAAAAAAATTGAAAATCGAACCGATAATCGGATTTCTCTTTTTTGGTCCACCAGGATGTGGAAAAACATTTTTTGTCAGATGCGCAGCAGGAGAATTCAACCTTCCCCTTATTATTGCGGATTCTTCCACAATAATGTCCAAGTTTGTTGGGGAAAGTTCAAAAAATGTATCCGCACTGTTTGATTGTGCAGAAAAATTAAAACCATGCATACTATTTATTGATGAAACGGATAAAATTCTGCCAAGAACCAGTGAAGGGAATAGCAATGCAAAATCCGACGTGAAGAACACAATGCTTCAAAGACTAAATGATAGAGATAAAAATATAATGGTATTTTTTGCAACTAACGAACCACAAGACATTGACGAAGCGCTGTTTAGACCTGGAAGGATTGATGTGAGTGGAGTACTTTATATCAATCCACCTGTCGGAGAACTTATCGAAAAATTGATGAAAACTGGATTTAAGGATGACGAAAACAAACCGTTACCTTTGGATTTTAAAATAAAGGAAATATTACCATTACTGACAAAGGGATCAAAAAATAATAGATTTTTCAGTACCGTTGCAATAGAAAACATTGCTGCTAAAATTCGAGAGAAATGCGCTGAAGAGTTGATTGATAAGGGTAAAAAGGATATATTGATTACAAAGAAAATGGTTGAAGACGTTATAAACAGCATATCATTTGATATTAACGAAGAACAAATAAAGAAATACGAAAAATTTGCAAAGAAACGTGGTGCAAGGATATAAGAGGTTATCAATTCTTATGGACGTCGAGAACAGTTTATCAGTATTGCAAAATAGACTAAGTGATTTCTATCACAAACTTCGGGATAAAATATCACCAGAAATTCTAGAAGATTATCAGTTCAAAATTATATTACCAGATAAAAGCGAAAACTTGTATAATCTTCAGATGATGTTTATTTTTCTAAGAAAAGTCATTGATGATTCCGGATTCAGCAAACGTAATTATCGCTATTTTTCGATATATCAAGAACTTTTGGGTGACTTGGTCATTAAAATGTGTCAGAAGCCAGAAATATTAGATCGAGAAGACAAATCTATCAACATCGATGATATTTTAAGTAGAATTACTATTGTAAAAAGATTGCAGGATAAAGACTATCAGCAGCACATTGATAAGGACAAGATTAGCAGTTTAATCGATGAATTAAAAAATAAAGCAAGCAATTTTAGTGAATTCAAGCAATATTGGACAGATCTAAATGAGAAAATTACAGACTATTCTAATTTAAAGGAAGATTTAAATCAAATTTTAAGAAAAGCTGATAAATCAGTCGAGGATTTTAGCTTAAAAGAACTAAAAATATTCCGCATCTGTTGTGGGTTAATGAATTCGGATAAAGTGGGAAATTATCGTATTGATGTTATAAAAAAGATTGTAAAGAAAGTTTAAAAGAAAGATCATGGATGAAAATCATGGATGAAAATAATGACAATCAAGAAAAAGTAATTAATGATTTTGTAAAGATTAATGTCTGCAAAAATCTCGATTCAAATGGAAAATTAGATTTGAAATCAGACGAATTGAAAGAAATAGATTATAATAAGCTTGTTGCAAGTATTTGTGACACTTACGTGGAAATTCTGGATTATTTAGATAAAGAATTCATTTCCGATTCATAAAAGAACGACATAACTCACTGTCTTGATAAATACAGAGTTGGATGAATTTCTAACAAAAAGTTAATTTTTTTAAGATAAACTTTTATTATAGTACTTATCTTTCTAACCTAAGAATCAATTTAATTTTGTTAGAATTCATTATTTTAATGAATATATGAGGACAAACCATAAAATAAGGTTTCATTCATTAATCATAAAGAGGAGTGCTAAAATATTGCAAAGAAGAATTGCTAATATTGAGGAGATTTTAGAGAGATTTACAAAGACAAACATTCATCGCCAAGATCTTTATTATTATAAACCAGATGATAATACAATAAATAGAAAAAGAGCTGAGATTGATTACGAGCTAAAAGATTTTAAGACCCTAAAATCTGATTTTGAAAGCTTGCTCGGAGGAAGCAAATATTGTATTCTTGTTTCAAAGAAGGAAGGATTTTATAATGTTAATGACGTAAATCCAAGGTTGTATTATTCCGCAATAAATAGATTTAGAGGTCCTTCAAATCTTAAATACTGCGAAAATAAACAACCAACGACACTTAAACAGCTTGAGAATTATATCCCACATAGATTTGAAGAATCGGGGGATATCTGGAGATTATTATTTGCGTTGGGGGAGCAATCCTATGCTAAAACAGAAATAATGCTTGCCTTCGTTTTTGGTTTGTTCGGTGGAGACCTAAGTACGTTGCCAGGATTCGAAGTAGATGAGAATATTGCTATGATTGGACAAGATAAGGAACTCTTCAATGCAATCAACAGAAAAATCATCGCTTCAGGAGTATTTAACGATACAGAACAAGATATTATGATAAGTTGTTTAGACCAAGCAAGATCTTTTGCATCAGAGAATGCATTTCGCATTATCTGTTTACCAGAAGAGGCCGATGAAGATTATCATAATCCAAAAATGACCATTAGACCGATATGGTCGCATAAAATTTTTGACCTATATATAAGATCGAAATTCTTCGGGGTAAATGATGTAAATATTCTAAAACAACCATTAACGGTCATACCCTTTGTGCCCATCAATGAAACTGATTTAATTAGAGAACAACTAGGGCAGCCAGAGCGCCAAGAATTTGGGGATTTCAGCGTTGCATATGCTATTTTCAAAGTAGATGATAATTACTCAGAATTACACGATAATCTAAATTTATTGAAGGAATTAATGTTTCAATTTTCCTATTCATTTGATAACATGACCTTACCGACAATTCGTTTATCAATATCTCAAAATAACCACTAATATTAGTAGATGACAGACATTTAGGATGTTAGAATAATCGTGACAACTCTAAAAATTATGTTTATTGGTCAGAAAAAAGTTGGAAAGACAACGTTAGTTAGATATATTTGTGATAATAGTCAAGAAATTGTTCAGAGTAACCGACCGTGTTCAGTTTATATTATTCCAGGGGCAGATACAATCGATCCAGATGTTTTAAAGATACCAATTGATCAGACAAGAGATATTGAGATTGGGGCTCCAGGTGGTTTTATTGATATGGATCAGGTTCAAAGTGATAAAAGAGAAATAATAGACGCGAAAATCCTTAATGCTCTGAAAAAGAAAAATACGGTTTTTATTTTCTGTTTCTCTCTTGCAACGGTAAATTTAGATACAAAAAGAAATGGGATCCATTCTGTCTTGAAAAACCAGATTAAATTGTTTGAGATGTATTTTAAAAGAGGAGGAATAAACATTTTCAAAATCATCACTAAAAAACCAATAATATTCTTTAATAAATTCGATTTATTCGTCCAAAACAATCATAATAAGATTAAAAGATATATTGAAGAAAACAATATTCACATTGATGATAATCAAAATTTAGTAGGAGTAGCACAGTCAATTGTAGAGGATAAAATAAATGAAGAAAAAACAGCAATTCATAAATTTATGAGGGGTTTCTTCATAGAAAACAGATACTTTTTAACGTGTGCAAATATCGAAGTTCAGCAAAATATTGAAGCGTTTCATAAATATCAAAATAATATCTTGAAAGGGATAAGAACGATCATTAAATAAGTTGAGGTTGTTTTTTATTACTGAATATGAAAAGGCTCCGCTTTTTATCATAAACAAGCATTTACTCGGACAATTAAAGGATCATGTAAATCAATTCTTTGATTCAACGCAATTTAAGTTATTTAACATAACAACTAGATCAACGAGAATTAAAAGGAGCAAATTCTGTGTATTTAAGAAAGCGTCTGATGGTACAGAAGATTACTCCGAATATATAATGCAATCACTTAATAATGTTAAGACCCTAAACGCCCAAATAATAAAGAACATTTCATTTCATTCACCCTATATCTTCATGATATTGGTCATTGAAGATAATAACCCAGATTTGTTTATCGATTTTCTTAAGATCGTTGTTAAATTAATGAATCCTGAGACATATAACAAGATCGTCTATTTCTCAGTTTTTTTTCTACATAATGAACCCGATAAGCCCGATAAACAAATATTCCGGGTGGATATAAAATTCATAGAAAAATTGTTTAATCGCGATTTTTCGGAAGATATCTTTTTTGATCCAAATTATGAAGTTTTTAAATTTGAAATGTTTAAAAATGGAGATATTGATTATAAAAAAATAACAAGACATTTTCAATTCATAATAGATAAAATGTGCGAGTTCGATGCTGAAATTGAAGCAAAAGAATTTAATTATCGGGAAAAGCTTAAAAAACTTCGATATGGAATCTTAGTTGATACGGTTAGTAATTATGATAAAAATTGGCTTTTCTTATCAAATTGGATAATTAAAAATATTAAAGGTAAAAATAAGCGCCCATATCCAGTGACAGTGAAGACAATCGTTGAAAATATACCAAAAAAGCACTTAGAAATCACTCTAGAAAACATTAGTAGATCTGATATTATTGAGTTTGTGGATTATATTGATATCCACTCTTTTCAAGATACATCAAGTAAGAAATATGAAAATTATAGAAATACCGAAGAGCTTCTCGATGTGTTAGACGCTAGTAAAGATCTTTCGCGATTATGTATTTTCCGACTCATTAATACAGACTGGATATGGATTTGTGAAATAATAAATAAACAAAAAATCAAAAAGAAAGAATCATGTTGTGAAGATTTCATAAAACAAGCTGAGAAATATCATTCAGATATAATAACAAAGGAAACAGATGAGCAAATCAGTCAATTTATCTTTGATAGTATGCGAATGAAAGGATATTGGATATTTAGTAAAAAAGAAATGCGAGATAAATCTCTAATAAAACAACAAACAACCGAAGAAACTGCGGAAAAAGATTCAAATGAAAATTTAGACGAAAAGATCGTAGAAGAAATTAATGAATCATTTATAATTACTTTAGATCCGATTCCTATTGACAAACAGATACGTTTTACGGATTTCTTCGAATCTTTAGATAATTTAATTGACAATATGGGCAAAAAAGATATCTTTATAGGCGTTGGTACCATAAAAGACGGACAACCGATTGTTGTTTCTCATCAACAACTCTACAACAAGCAAGATATCGTAACGGGTTTTATGCAGGCTATTATTGATTTTGATAAAGAATCAGGTAATTTTCTACCTAGGCTTGGCAATTTGTATAGATTGAAGAAAACCCTAATGTTAAGAAATATGTATGAATTTGAAGAAGAAATTAAAGATAAAAACTCTAAAAAACAAAAAAAAGCAGTAAAAGCCAGTGTTATCTTGTTAGGTCAACTAAGAGAAAATTTCAACACAAACATTATTAACGATACCTTAAAAGATGAAATTATAAATAATTTCAATAAAACATACGAACGTTTAACTTCTCGCTATGAAGAGGGGCTAAGAAACTCTTATTCACCGAGAAACCTTGATAGATTCAGATGGGAAGTTTTTGATTTACTAAATCGTGGACAAACGAAAATGGAAAAACTAACTGAATTGATAGTAAATAAACTAGGTTTTCAGTTACTAAATACATTCAGACTGAAACCACCAGCAACTCAAAATTTTCATTTGACGCATTTTGAAATCTTATTATATGGAAAATTATCACAACTTCAGACCACGGATAATATTTCTATTTTAGATATTATTGAAGATTTCGTTGACGAGACAATAAATCGTAAATTTTTACTTCTGGCTGCTTTAGATTTAATTGACGATGGTATTTTAGTTAGTAATAATGATGTTATTGATGTTTCTGAGGATAGATGGGAAGAAATCGAAGATTTACCTGCTTATAAAGAACCCGAGACAGAAATCTCAAAGGAATCAGAAGAGATTGAAGACGAAGGAAATGCAACTATTGATAAGAAAGAGAAAGAAAATGAATTAGAAGAACCAGAATTTTCGTTTTCATGGGAAGAAATTGAAG
>WJKO01000749.1 GCA_014729055.1 Promethearchaeota archaeon
CTGTTACCGCATGCATTGCAACTCGAGGAGCTGCTTTTGGCGGAATTACAATTGTTTTTATTTATTTGGATTTTTTTGCGGTTTACTTCTTCTGCAAATCAATCTGTGAAATGTTCCGTAAAATCAAACAAAGAAATGCTAAAAAACGGCACTTTCCTTCAAGATTTTCAACACACTATGCCAAAAGAAAACTACTAATTGGCATAATTCTAATTGCTTCGCTATTGACACCTGGTAGTATCATGTTTTCATTTTTAACGAGAATCGAAAATCCTAAGACTTTCACGATTGACGATACTCAAGCTGAAAATTATGATTTAGTCGTTTACTTTCCTGACTTCTACGATATAGACGCTCAAATCATAAATATCTTTCAAGAAGCTAATGCAACATTGAGTTTTCCGATGTATGAAGGAAAATTTGAGATTGGAAATCCCGATGGAGAAGTTGCTGCACAAAAAGTCAAGGATTTAAATGATAATGGAATAAAAACCGAAATATGGCCGCTATTCAACCCCGATGAGGGACATTATCCGAGTATATCTGAGATAGATAGGTGGGATGACTTATATCAACATTTTCAGAGTTGGATTGAGAGACATGATATTGATGTGGAATATATTTTATGGGACATAGAATCGGGGGGAGAGTTTTCGGATCTACCTGACTTTAGTAATTGGACCTTTCCGTTCAATGAAATAGCGCAAGCATCGCGTTCTGCATATAAAATGAAATTAAGTGAAGTAATATGGGACGAGGCATTATTAAAGATAGAAGAAATTAGCGAAATGTCCGCTGGCGATAACCATACAATGCGAACCACAACACATTCAATCATTTGGGATGTTTTTGATGGAGATTCCGACATCCAGAAAGAACAAGGGCTTCCCGTGTGGGATATATCTGACGCATATAGTTATATTAGTATGATGGCTTATCGCGGTTGTGAGTGGGGAGGAACGCCTGGAATTCCATCAATGGTATATGAAATCATCAGAGCATCTGCGATCAGTCAGCCTGGC
Organism: Promethearchaeota archaeon; assembly: GCA_014729055.1. GTDB lineage: Archaea > Asgardarchaeota > Lokiarchaeia > Sigyniarchaeales > Promethearchaeaceae > WJKO01. The sequence continues at coordinate 1,023 of WJKO01000749.1, forward strand.
ACAATAGCGGTGTGTCTGGGCTGTATTAACTATACACCTTATCCAACAATCGATGATGTTGTGAGCGATGTATATTTGTCACTGGCTGCTGGTGCTGAAAGTATCCGTTTATTTCAGGCAAATTCATGGATTGACGGTGTAGGCACTTGGGAGGGCTCTGGTGGAATGGTATATGGCGGCATTGCACATGGTGTGGACAATGAAACAACGGGCGGCCTTCGACAACTGCTCAGTGCGTGCAGAACTGGTGGTGAGGTAACATATTATCCCAATTCAGATCTACGAAACTCTTACGCATTGACTATTTTGGGCGATTTATTATTAGACTTTGCTTAAATTAAGCATCATTTCCATTTTATTTATTTTATTTCTAATATAATGTTATTTCCGACTTGGCTTTAGTGATAATGACCACTTGAAAATCTGTTGAAATATATGATTCCCCCATATTTGTCTTTTCTCGTGTTTCTATTGACTTTATTTCACCAAAATTAAAGGTTAAAAGGTCGAATTTTAATATATAATCAATTGATTTTTATCGTTATTCGTTTTTTTTATTTTAGAGATAAAGAAAAGCGTAAATATAAAGAAATATTTTCGTTTTTTAGTAACCTATATGTGAGTTTACTATTATTTAGTATATTATATTTTAATTGTAGTCTTTAGTATATTTGAGAGTGGTGTGAATGGCAAAAAATAATGCAAATACTAAGCAAAAAATGAACCCGCGCGAACGGGCTAAATTGATCAAGGAAAGAATGGAGAAAATAAAACATAAAGTAGTGGTAATGTCCGGAAAAGGTGGAGTGGGTAAGACCACAGTTGCCGTCAATCTAGCAATAAAGCTCGCGGCAATGGGGCGAACCGTTGGTATCTTGGATGTAGATATAACAGGTCCTAATGTACCTTTAATGCTTAATATGGAAGGGAAACGACCGACAGTAGATGCCGAGAAAGGAGAATTCAGACCGGTTATTGGTCCGATGAATTTACGAGTAATGAGTATGGCCTTTCTCCTTCAAGATAATGAAACGCCTGTTATATGGAGAGGACCTATGAAGATGAGCGCAATTCGTCAGTTCTTATCTGAAGCGCAATGGGGTGAATTGGACTATATGGTCTTTGATTTACCTCCGGGAACAAGTGATGAAACCTTAGATATTCTTCAATTAATTGAGGGGGCTGGTGTAGTCGTTGTAACCACGCCTCAAGATGTTGCTTTGTTAGATTCCCGAAAAACGGTCAATATGACGAAGACAATGAAGAGAGAGATGTTAGGCATCTTGGAAAATATGTCTGGATTTACGGTAAAATGCCCAGAATGCGGTCATGAACATAAAATTGAGATTTTTGGATATGGTGGCGGAGAAAAAGCTGCAGAAAAACTTCAAGTACCGTTTCTAGGACGAGTTCCGTTTGAAGTAGACGTCAGAACCGGTGGAGACTCTGGTATGCCTTTTATCATTGAACATCCTGAATCCGCAAGTGGTAAAGCATTTGATTCAGTTGTGAATAAAATAATAGACAAAATGGAAAAATAAGGTAAGAATTGAAGAGATATCAATAAGGAACAAAATAAAAACCCATTTCTCGTAATTTTTTTTTATTACTCTATTTTTCTATTTTCGTACTTACAATAGACGACAGACTACTAATGATTAGATAATTTACGATAAGAAAATTTATCAAATCTACGCCCAATTATAAATCATATACAACTATGAGAAACTATAGGAGATAAAAGAATGACGGAAAATAAAGATGAGTCCAAAGAATTAACGGCTGAAGAAAAAGTCCAGTATAAGAAAGTAGGCAAAGTGGGGTACTTAACGCTAAATAATCCCGACAAAAGAAACGCCATTGATATGCCGATGGTCCACAGGATTCTTTCGCTATTAGATGAAATTGATAAGAACCCAAAGATTAGATGCCTCGTGATTAATAGTATAGGGGATAAATCGTTCTCTGCGGGGTGGGATCTTGCTATGTTTAGCGATGTCTCCGAAAAAACAATTGACAATTTACTTCAAATCGGCGCAAAAATATCGCGAAAAATATTTTTCCTTAAGAAACCAGTTATCGTACAAGTTCAAGGTCCTGCCGTTGGCATGGGGACTATTATGTCACTTGCAGCTGATTTTCGGATTGTGGCAGATAGAGATGACATCTTTTTCCAATTGCCTGAGATAAATATAGGACCAGGTATTCCCCCCGCAACTGGACCTACGGTCGGAGCCGTATCCCTTTTAGGGATAGCGCATGCCAAAGATATGCTATTAACGGGAAGAAAAGTTAGTCTGGAAGAATTTGACTCGTGGGGTGCCGTTACGAAAATCGTGAGTCCACCCGACAAACTGAAGAAAGTAGTAAAGAAATATGCTCGAAAATTGTCTTTAAAAGCCCCCTCCCTTCTCTATCTAAGTAAAACTGCGATTAACATTATGGGGAATAGAATCGCAAAGGAATGCTGGGAACTGGAAAATGAAATGGCTTATCATTATTTCAATGGCATGCTGAATAAAGATGTAAAAGAAGATGATGAATTTATTAAAGATCTTTGGGAAAAATACGGAAAGGGCAAGCCTTAGATTTCTAACTCATGAAATTAATTAACTAGCGTCTCTAATTTTTATTTTTCCTCTTTTTCATTTTTGCTTTTTGCATTCTCTTATAGACAAACCCGAGTATTGATGCAATAAACAGCCCGTTGAATATAATCTGAATTCCAATGTTCGAAAAGTCCGTTCCTATCATTATTCCATGGACTAACCCCATTAATAATACAATATACATCAATGCATGAATTGCACGCCAATATTTTTTAATATGTTTTTTAATAAGAACCGCAACGATTGACACATAAATCAATATAAGTGCGGGGCGTCCGGCGAGTAACCAGAATTTGTACCATGAACTAAAATCTGGGATAAAAACAGCAGGATTCATTACATCGATTGCGAAGACTAAGGGATGCAAAGTTGCACATGCTATTCCTATAGCTGCAAAAATATGATGGATTTTCAGAAAGGGTTTACCGAATGCTTGATAAATCTGTTTTAAAAAAGGCGTGAGAAGTGTGGCTATTGAAATTGAATAAAATCCAAGCAAAGCGAAAATTCGTATGAAAAAGTCGAATGGGTCAACAATGGGCGTTGTTAAGAATAGAATTAGGATAATAACAAATAACCCGATAATCCCTGATAATATGATATATCCTTCTTTTTTAATTGATTTCTTTTTATTTGGCACGTTAGGTTTTGACATAATGTTAATGTTGAAAAAAAAAAATATAAGAATTTCGGTTATCTGAGCTCGCAATGAATGTACTAAAATCTGGACATAAGACACAGATTTGAAGTCGTGACGAGTCACACGAACTAATTTTGCCATACAATAGCCATCACCAATTGGTTCACACGGCATGCATGGGAGTAAACAATTTATACAATTA
>WJKO01000750.1 GCA_014729055.1 Promethearchaeota archaeon
TATCTGCACATATTTTAACGACTTTCCCACTAATCAATTTTGCTGTTTCAATGACACGAACCACATCTTGGAATTTTATATCGCTCTTAACATATTTTGAAAGAGAGTTGTCCATCGATTGCAATATCCGTTTCTTTAGAATTGTCGTGGGCTTTGTCGGATAAACTGCAAGATAGAGCATACTTTGTTCAACTAGATCATTGAAAAAATGTGTTCCTAGGGATACATCAGGTCTTAATTGCTCGTGCATTTCAGCAAGTTCACAGATCACGGATACTCTGCTTATCTCATGAAACTTAACTGGAACTCCAAGTGAGGGACTTGACGTTGCCCATCGCCCAGGACCTATCAATAAAATGTTTTCATACACATTTTTAGGGAGATTCGAAGTAATTTTTCCGATCAAACGGGCAACACCATATCTATCTTGCATACTTAAGCGGCTATAATGTTCCGTTGATACAAATATAATCAAATCAACAGTCTTCACTACACCATAGCCGACTATGGGTCCCGTGCTTTTTATAATAATGTCCTCTTTATCGATCTTTTTCGGTTTCTTCTCAGTTTGGGAACCTTTCTTGACTTGAAAGGGTCTACATTGCAAAATATTAATTTTATAATCATTTTTATTTTTGAAATTCACTGTGAATTCCATATCGATGGGATAGTTATATTCGGTTTCTAATATCTCGATGATTTTTTGCATATCATGTGTCAGTTCCGAGTTTAGCAGCATTTTATCTAAGTCTAATCGATAGAATTTCTTCTTTTTTCCTAATTTTTCGTATCGTTTCTCAATATCCCAATCGCGTTCCCCGAATAATTCTATTTGCAAGTCTTCAGAATTTTCGACAATTTCATCGAAATAATCGGTGATGAATGTGTTTGAATCCAAATCCAGAACGTCTACTTTTCTCTGTTGATATCTCATTTTATCATCAATATTAGACTCGGGCCTCCTATTAGGTGCATTTAATGCTACAATTCTTGTATAGTCGTCGTCAATCTTATCGACTGCACGCGTTCCCAGCCCAAACACCAGTCTAATTAAGCCGGCTTCGGGATCAATATCCTCAGCCCAGACATAAGGATTAAATGAATAGCCAACACCAGCGAGATGTGGGTAGAAATATTTGCCATAGATGGCTCCAGAAACACGTTGAACTAGAATTGCCATCTGTTCCTCTTGACCTAATAAATTACGTCTCGCACGATATGTTATAGCATCTTCACTTAACGAACTCTTATAGACATCACGAACAGCTTTAATAAACTTATCCAATCGTTCCTCTGGTGTTCCTTGATTTGCAAGAAATATGCTATCATATTTCCCTGAGAATGAATTACCATAGGCGTCTTCCAGCAAACTTGAACTCCTCACAATAATTGGACTCTGACCAAAATACTCCAATACATTCTTAAATTGTTCAATAATATCATCCGGAAAAACACCTTTCGATAATAATTCTTGCGTTTCTCTGGCTATGTCAAGATATTTTTCGCTGAATTTTATTTCATACCTTTTCCACCAGCACTTATTAATAACTAAGTAGGTATAGAATACATCGGAGCCAATGAAAAAAGAATCATGGATTTCCAGCTTATTATCCCACTTTTCGTCTTTATTTTTAACGATTGCTTGAGCTAATAACATCCCGACCGATTTTCCACCTATTAAACCAGTCCCAATCATCCTTTTACCAATACGTATCAATTCGTCAAGGGAGAAGTTTTCTTGTACCATTCTCTTCAGTTTCTTATCCCTCGTAATATTCATGCTAATGATAAAATCTATTAACGGTCTTAAATCGTCGAGTGTACAACCGTCTTGATTATACTCATTCAACTTTCTTTGAGCTTTATAATATGTTTTAGACCACACATCTTGTGTTCTTGTCGTGAAGTCCACCCAAGGCTGAGCATGTTGCGATAACACTTCTGAAATTTCGATACTTTGTGTAACTGGCACAAATTTACCGTTTTTTAGAACATGTAGCATATACATAGTAGGAGAATATCGTTTCCATACTTTAAGTGGGTGAACATAAATTCTTTTATCTTTCGTATATACATCTAAAATAACTTGTGCAGTTTCCCTGATCTTATTGATTGTGTATTGGCTGTGTTGGTTTCTCAAATGGACAAAGTAAGTCGCAGTGTCAAAGTCGTAGAGATATGGACAAGTTAACATAAAAAAATTCGCAAGCATTCTATCACTATACCAGTACTCTGCTAAATCACTTAAAGAATCGAACACATAACAAGCTCCTCTTCCAAACTTTTTGATACATTTGAAAACTTTGTTAATAAAATATTCAAATCCAATAGACGGGTCTATTTCGAAAACCTTTGCGTTTATTTCTTCCTTTAAAAATGGTTTATGTTTACCGAATCGAAAATATATTAATTCTCTTTCGTTTTTAATTGCATCAGTGCAAAATGAATGAACAAAGGGTATATATTCGGTAATCTTATCAACTTGATATACCAGATTGTCCCCAGGCTCAACTCCGTCCAGTAACTCATCTAATGCCGTGATGCCCGTTGTAAATGATAATTCCATATAACGATAAAAGTAGAATCTTCGTTTAATTATTTGGGTTTTTAATCATAAATCCATAAATCCGAGAAAAATATAGCAGTTATCGGTCCATTCTTCCAGTTATATGAATATAACTGCTAAATCTTGCCATCAAATACCTTTACTGTTATTTTTAAAGTTATTTAATGCTTGTTTAATTTGATCTGGTGTCATCTTGCTATGGTGAATCATCGGTTTAGGTGTATAATGCTTCCAATTATGTTCAATATTCGATTGTATTTGCTTTTCTTGCTCGTATGTCTTTCTAATCTCTTCTATTACTGACGAATCAAGAGGTTTGAATGGATCCAAATCGAGTAGATACATCGCGATAGACGTCAGAATTGGTCCAATTGTCCAACCA
>WJKO01000751.1 GCA_014729055.1 Promethearchaeota archaeon
ATCAAAGAGTCAAGGTCTCCAAATGCATTGGGAATAGCCCGTATTTTGTTCTTATAAAGCCATAATTCTCGTAATCGTTTCAAGTTACCAATATTTTCGGATAGCGAATGGATTTTGTTATTGTCTATATACAATCTTGTGAGAGATTTTAATTCCGTTATCGCCTCTGGGAACTTATCAAGTTGGTTATTTTGAAGAAAAAGATATTCTAAAGAGAGTAATGAACTAATAGTCTTTGGAATATTGCATAATCTATTAGTCGCTGCATTTAATTCTATCAGCCCAGTTAATAGCCCTATGTTTTCGGGGATCCTTGACAATTCATTTTCGCTTATAAGTAGTGTCTTCAATTTACTTAATGAACCGATAGATTCTGGTATAATTTCTAGTTTATTTCCGCGCATATCTAACATTTCAAGCGACGCAAGATTACCAATTCTATCGGAAATTGTTTTAGCTTCTAATTCATTGTCACCTATTTTAAGAACTTTAAGCGATGTTAAATCAAATATACTTTCAGATATCGCCTCGAGATAATTCGATCGTAAATCTAAATGCTCAAGACTATTTATATTGCCTATAGAATCGGGAATAACTTCAATGAAATTCAAATTCAAATTCAATAACTTAAGTGATGTTAAATTTGAGATCTCATCTGGCAATTCTTTTATCCTATTTTCCCCAAAGTCTAGTTTTTCGAGATTTTTAAGTTCACACAATTCTTTGGGGAAGACTTCTATGTTATTTCGAGATAGATATAACTTTTCCAGAGATTTGAGATTATTTATTGATGCCGGCAACCGTTGTATTTCATTATTGCTCAACCACAAGCTTTTCAAAGAATTAATCGAACATATCCATTCAGGAACAGTTTGCAATTCCATATGTGATAGATTTAACCATTCTATCGTCGGTAAATCTAAAACACGTAAAATCACTATTTGCCTGACATCATCCTCAATATCTTTTGCTTCAATCAATGCTTTAATGACATTGTTTAAATTGAAATTGTAACTGGTTTGGTAGATCTGATTGTTGACAATACATTCTTTTTCAATCCAATCCAGATAATCCAAGAGAAATATGTGATCTGCTTTAATTAGAAATTTTAGTAATGCTTGAATAATCGGATAAGCAAAATTTGCACGAGCCTCTATTTCAGACTGAAGATAAATAGCATTTAAACCCGCTTCCGCTATTCCCTGTACCCAACTCTTCATAGCCATAAATCTATCTTCAATTGATAAATTTATTTCTTTTAAATTTTCACTCGAACGAATCTCAATGGACTTTTTCAGGAGATCTTGTCTAATATCAATATCATGTCCAAACTCTTCATATTGCACCCCCGTAATAGTCGTGACCGCAGTATGAATACATTGAATTTTATCTTGTATTTCAATTATACCATTTCTTTTATTGATCTTTTGCATTAATAATTGTTGTTTGCCTGTTTTCTCATCCACTTCAGCGATAAGAAAAATATCATCTCGAATATACGGGTATTTCTGCTGCATTATCTAATCAAGACCCACAATAGTTAACAATAGATAACAGATCACTTTTTAATATTTCTTACAAGAAGATAAATCTTCTCCATGAAATATCATTTTATATAGAGTACTCTTCATTATTTGCCAGTACGATAACATTAATATCTTGCGCTGAATCGTGCATCATTTCAGCAAATTTATCAAGTGGTTTATCCCAATGATGTATGGGAATTACGTTTTTAGGCTTAATTACTTGAGCTGCTTTTATGGCTTCTTTAAAATCCATTGTGTATTTATCGCCAACTGGCAAAAACGCATAATCAATAGCACCTAAATTTTCCATTTCGGGGATATAATCCGTATCTCCTGCATGATATATTGCTATATTTTCATCAGAAACTATATATCCTAACCAATTATTCTTTTTAGGATGAAATCTTTTTTTTGGATTATAGGCAGGTATCGCTTTTATGGTTATTTTTCCAACTTCAATGCTCTCAAATGGTTCGAGACCTTTAGTTGCTGCTTTCATAATTTTTTTGCTTGATTTTGGTCCAAAAATCTTAGTTCCATCCTTATTCACACGTTTCAACGATTTTACTTGATAATGATCGTAGTGATCATGGCTTGCTAAGATTATATCAGCGTTCTCAGCATCTTTAGGTATCTTATATGGATCAAAATAGATAATTTGCCCAGATAATTCCACTAAAACGCACGCGTGATTAATATATTTTATTCTCATTTTAGCTCAAGGTAATATAAGAAGACATGGATAAAAAAAATTGATAAAATAATGCTTCCTCGAGCTATACAAATGGTCTGAAGAATACAGAACCAATTATCCCATAAATCACATTATAGTAAATTATAAAGAGGATGGAGAGCGAAAATCCAACAGAGTATAAAACCAACCATTTTATATGATTACTTTTATTATCGTGCTCCCATTCTTGCTTTTTCCCCCTTCTTATTAGTTGGATTATCCGCCTTAATTCTAAAAGTGCAATAAAACCAAAATTTAAATAGATTAACATCTGGGGAAAACTAATTCCATATCTCCAAACCACGTTAAGATTTTCATCAAGTTCAATGATAGTAATATCCCCGATGAGAATGTGACCGTTTGGTAACAAATCAGCTTCATATGCATTACAGAGAATTTTTGAGAACTCCCATTCAATCTCCAATGTTGTCATATTCATTTCGAAAACTCTATGATGAAATGAATCAGTAATTAGTAAATTTCCATTTGGTAATAAATCGGCGTCCCGAGGCCAGTCTAAGTTTGCGCCTTGTTCATCTCCGTATTCCCATGTTATCTCCTTCGTTGTTTTATTCACAATAATAATTCGATCATTCTTGGAATCTGCAATTATTATAGAATCATCATCGATATAATCTGGATTATGTTGATGATTGACCAGATCATAATTGCCTCTATCTCCATACCACCATATTACATTATCGGGATCATTATCTTCATTAGCAGTCCAGAATTCTTTATCTGCGGTATAATTTACTTCAACCACAAGATCAAAATTCCGAATAGAAATAAGACATGCATTATATGTGCCAAAATCTCTGATTTCAATATCATTCAAGTGAGTCCAATCAAAACCGATAGGATTATTATAATAATGATCCTCACCCCAAGCAGGATTAACCTTGGTCCAATTGATATTTTCAGGTTTCCATTCCCACACAATAGTATTATCAGTTGGATCAATTTCGAATGCTCTTTCATGTGCAGTATCAGCGCACAAATAATTGCCCGTTTCAAGCAAAATTATCTCATGAGGGAATGCAGTACCCCAATATTCCCAAACGACCTCATTATTAGCATCAAGTTTATAGATTCTTTGTGGATTCAAATGCTGAAAAGTAATAATATCAAACCAATCAGTATTTGTTACTAAAGTGCTTCCGTCTGGAAGCCTATCAACATCTGACACATTACCCCCAAGTCCAGAATAATCCAAACCTAAAATTAATGCAACATTTGCGGCAAGAATGAAAACAAGTAGACCAATTTTTTCTTTTTTATTCAGCTTCCCCATAGAGTTGAAATAGAAGCACATAATTTAAATTTAGAGTTACGACATCCTAATAAAAGTATGAATAAAATTTAGGAACTCTTATCTGAAACAACCCACATTAAAAATAAATAGTACAGAATCTAATTTTAATGAGAGAGAAATTATATGGAGAGAAATTTTAATGAGTCAAACAGAACGAAATAAAGGTCATGTAGAAAAAAATGACAATGATATAAAGAAGAATAAAAAAGGGAAGACTAAGAGAGTATTAGCCCTAGACGTGCTTAAAGGTATTGCAATAATTCTTGTTGTCTTGTCTCATGTTGCTTATTTTATTCTCCGACCAGAAGACATCTGGTTGTATTGGAGCATTTATATTCTATTAGATGTATTTGGACCTTCATTATTTGTGTTTCTATCAGCTCAAGGGGTTGTATTTTCACTAACTAAGAAGAAAACTGATTATTTTGACGCTAAAGCAGTGCGAAAAACCACTTTTCGTCGTGCGTATGCTATTATCGCTATTGGTTGGGTATATAATTTATTCATAAACTTAGTCAATCCCATCATTAATTATGGTCCTCTGAGCTTTTGGTACTGGCATATTCTACAATTCATTGGTTTCTCACAAATATTCACATATATAGCATTAAAATGCAAACCCTACCAAAGAATAATTATTACCTTTGTAATTTTCGCGGTCAGCTATCCTTTGTTTGACTTTATTACAGCACAGATTACTGCCTCGGGTTTAGATTTTAGACGTTTAGGGATTGGAGATCTTTCAAATCCATTTGCACTTATTTATTTCCTCATATTCGAACCATTTTTTCTGTCACCATTATTACCGTGGTTAGCTTATCCATTTATATCAAGCATAGTCGGGGAGTGGCTTGTTAAAGCGGTTGAAGATGGATCTTTAAAGGCAAAATTAGCATTTACTAAGAAGATATTAATTGTTGGTATAATCATGACGCTTACTGGTATTCTTACTGGTTTGGGTAGAGTAACGTGGGATTATTCTCGGCAGAATTTGTGGGAAACCATCGTTGTAGACTCTGTTCGGTGGGATTGGTTAGATTGGTATTGGAATGATGGTATCCCGCTTTTCTTAGTGCATGGAACTCTACAATTCATGATATATAATCTCGGAATGGCAATTCTTTTAGTGGCAGTAACATTTTACATCACCGAGATCCGAGATGTACGCGGCAAGCCCGCTCAACTACTGAGTTTTTATGGGAGAACTTCTTTAAGTATATTTATTTATCATCAGTTATTTGCGCTTATATTACCATTCAAGGTAGGACCTGCTCTGATGTTCCTCATCTGGATAATAGTAACCATACTTACAGGTGCGATTATCGCGGCGTTAGTGTTTAAAGCTAAAGGAAAAGGAACATTAGAATATATTGTTATTGCCGCTGGCGGTCTTAAACGGGTCAAGGAAAAATATAAGGCAAAGCAAGAATTACAGGACCAACAGGAACCAAAAGAAGAAAATAGCTGAAACAGGGATAGAGCAAATAAAATTCAAATCAAACTGATATACGAATGAAAGACAAACGAAATACAAACGAAAATTATTATTTGCAATTATTTCTTTTCTTCTTCATCTCTATATTCGATTAATTTTAGTGATTTCAACTTAATCACTGGTCCTATGAGTGGATCTACGTTTTTAAATCGCTTCATGATCACGAATACATAGATTAATGTCCATAAAGTAATCATAGGCAGTGCCGCTGCTAAATAAGCGGGTCCATTCAGAGTTCCATTTTGTAAATCGTCAAGCGCGAATAACCAAGTCAGGCCAAATGGTAATATCATAAAAATTGCTGGGATAGAGAGGGTGTGTTTTCTTGTCAATAGCATATATCCGGCAATGAATGGAATCGGAGTATGTATTGTCATGAAATTCCACCACAAAAGATCACCGATTTCATGTGGACCAAATCCAGCACTGGTTGGATCAATCCAAATGGGAATATCATGCAGAAAAAGCGATACAAGAATTGACGGCAATAACGCAACTGAGATCACGTTAAGAGGTCTCACGCGAAAACTAAAAATCAGAGAGATTCCAATTAAAATTGACGTGAAATAACTCAAGTGTAATGCTTCTGGAT
>WJKO01000752.1 GCA_014729055.1 Promethearchaeota archaeon
GTATTATACTTTGTTAGCTTTTTTCAAAATAGATGAAAGAATGACATCCAAAGAGCTTACAAATAAAGAAAGAGATTCGCTTAAAAAAGAGTTTAACGAGTTTGATATCAACGGCGATGGCCAGATTAGCGCAGAAGATATTATAGAATTATTGAAGAAAAATGATCTTGTAGGAACTGAAGAAGCTATAAATGATTTTTTGAAAGGATACGATCTTGATGGCGATCATAAGATTACTTTTGAAGAATACGTCACAATCTACCAGCGGAAAAGAGGACAGACGCTAAGAATAAGAAAAAGAACCGGGAAGAAGGAGCTACGGGATCGATGTCTTAATATATTTTTAAAGTTTGATCGCGATAACAGCGGCACATTTAACGAAACTGAGCTAGTTCCAGCAATTAAAGACGTTCTCCCCGACTTAATTGACGACCATATAACTCAGACTGTTCGCAACTTTGATATTTCCAAAGATGGTGTGATTGATTTCGATGAATTTTATAGATTAATAAAATATTTTCTGAAATAATATTCAAAAAAAAATATATAGTTATTTTGCCGTAATCTTAATGTAAATGCGTTTTACATCCAGTTAGGAACAGACGAATGTGGTTCTGGGAATTTGATTTTTCCTTCAAGGTAAAAGACGCATTAAACAACCACCTTTATAATCATATCAGGCGGAAATGGGCACGAGGTATATTTCGTGTGGGAAATTATTTTGTTCTCCTTATCGTGGATATCTTTTTATTGGCACAATTCTTTATCCCCGTGCTTCATTACATTTGGTTAGGACCATTAGAGCCCAAAGACTGGTTTATTTAGATATCTATATGTATTGAGGGTTTTCTAAACTTTTTTTTGTGTCTAATTTCACCTTTTATGCAACACATTCCTCTGATTTTAGTACAAATACATTTAAATAGTTATTGAATGAATTAATAGATAGAATATTGTACAACCAATATAGAGCGATCTTATATGAATAAAAAAGAATTTAGATTAATACACCTTAATGATACAAGACCCGTACTTAGTCAAGAGGAACTTAAAAATATTAATAACAGTTTCGAATGGTATTATTTTGATTTTGAAAATACGGAATACAATATAGTAGTCATTTTTGCGATAAAAGACCCATTAGCAGATGCAACCCGTCCTAATATGTGGATTGAAATCTCTAATAAACAATCCACACAGACAACAAAATATAATCTTCTTTTTGATAATTCTACAATAAAAACAAATAATAATGAAGTTCTTATTAAATTCGACGAAGGAAATTCCGTTCAGTTTTCGGGAATCAATGGGGATCAACCAATAAAAAATATAGATATTATAATGAAGAACCAGGTCCTTAACGGTTCTATCAATATTTCTCCGATTGGGCAGGGATTTTGTATTAAAAATCAAGAAAAAAGCGATGGTTATTATATCAAGAATAAGAAGGAATATATTTCTGGAGCCATTTTCACGATTCCCTTCTATAAAGCAGAAATCAATATGAATTATTGCATCAATGATGTTTCAATTAAAGGGAATTTTGAGGGGTATTCCGATCATCCCTTCGGCAGTGAATGTTTAAGTCTAACGCATAAATCATGGACTTGGGGTCGATTTATAAACGAAGACTATGTGATTCAGTATAGTAATGTTGAAGCATTTAAGGGATATGAATCCGATTTTAACTATGTGTATATACTTGATAGGAAAAGTGAAGAATATAACATCACGGGGGACGTCTCTTATTCTAATTTTCAAGATTATCAACGGAAAAACTTTCTATCAGTGAGATATCCCCGTCAATACGAGATGGAAATACCGGAATTTAAAAAAATAAAGACAATGAAGGTTGCTAGTCATCAATCAATCATGAATATTCCCGTATACAATCGTTCTAAAGCAGAAATAGAATTGAATGGTGATAAAGGAGCAGAGATTGGAAAAATGCAAGGATGGACAGAATTTGTAAATATTCCACAATCCTTGCGGAGGATAATGATGCAAGTGAGTAAAAAAATTCATAGGAAAAACACTATAGATGAAGGCAAATCTCATCAAATGCCAGATAAAAAACATAAAATAAGCAATGCTTTGAAACTCTTTCTTGCGACCTTATGTTTAAATCTCTTAATTCTTCCTTTTACAAAATCTATGGATATTCTGAATTATTCTATTAAAATTATGACAATTTTATACTGCCTTATTTCTGTCCTTCAAATGATAAAGATCTATCGAATAAAACCGAGTTCCAATAAAATCTTTATCATGACGTTATTCTTGAGTATAGGGTTTACACCTTTATTATTCATGATATATTCTTTGAGTGAAATTCAATTCATGTTAATTTATCTGATTAATTTAGGATTCGGTGTCTTGACTGGAATAAGTTTATGTCTACTGACATTTGATATTTTCCTGAATGAACATGTGAAAAACGCGAAGATATTACAAAGAGCATATATAATTATAACGGTTTCCATCGAACCCTTGTCTATTATCATGTATATTTTGAATCTTGAAGATATATTGATGTTTCTGCTTTTTATTTACATGATAATGATGTTTCTCTTGTATAGTATTTTGTTATATAATTCCATTAAGTTATATAAAAAAATCAAAAAGGAACCTCTTGCTCGAAGCCTTCTGAATATGATCCTTGTTATCGTTTTTCTATTTGCTTTTCTACTTTACGGCATATATTCTATTGATCTTGAGGGGAATATAAGTGTGATAGATGAATCAATTAATGGTATTATTCTTTTTATTGCTGTTGATTTTGCTTATCTATCATTTATAAAACCCAATAAATAAGCAAGAGGAACAGAATAAAATTTTTTAACACCTTTTTATCGATATTGAGCATTGGTCTATTATACGAGTGATTTTACAAGCACCTTTATTTTTTTCTCGTTCATCAAGGTAGACAATCCTTTTTTTCATCTTTCAATAATTTTTTTACATGAATAAAGAAAATAAATCGCAACAGCCGCTCCTTAAAAAGATACTTTTATCCTTTTTGGTAGCCACTATTGTCTCAATATCAATTTCCAAATTTTTAATGATGATTAAAGCAACGTATCTCTACTATCTTACAGGAGTTCCATGGTTTGAGTGGTTAAATTATGGTTTCCTATCCATTGCGGTTTTAATTTTACCGATTATGGCATTATTTTTCTTAGAGAGCGTCCATATTCGTAGATTATTGCGAATTTATTTGTTTGGAATAGTTTTTACGAATGCAATCGGTTTTTATGAAGATGTGGCAACTCATTTAGATACAATTTTTCTTTATGATCGCCCATTAAATCCAATTCTAATATTCATTGAAGCTTTGGCTGCATTGTTCTGTTGGCTTTTCTTGCTGCGTCAGGTTAGGGGATATAGTTTACTCCCCATAATTATTCGTACGAAAAGTAATCGAACAAAATCAAAATTCAAAGATTTTTTCAAGGGACCTTTTCGAGATCTA
>WJKO01000753.1 GCA_014729055.1 Promethearchaeota archaeon
AGTACAAGAAGAATCAATTCCCGAAGCTTTAAAGGGAAATAATGTGATTGCACAAGCAAAAACTGGTTCTGGAAAAACATTAGCATTTGAAATACCAATTATTGATCTTATGCATTTTCAAGATACACCCGAAGCACTTATATTGGTTCCAACTCGTGAACTATGTAAACAAGTAGCAAATGTTTTTAATGATTTGAGTAAATACAACAAAGGTGTGAGGATCGTACAGATCTATGGTGGGGTCAGTATTAGAAACCAGATAAAGAAATTGGAACAAGGTGCAAATGTAGTTGTTGCAACACCAGGAAGATTAATTGACCTTTATGAAAGAAGGAAGATAGATTTTAGTAATGTTCGTTTTGTAGTATTGGATGAAGCAGATCGAATGTTGGATATGGGCTTCATGCCAGATGTTCAGTATATTTTATCCAAAATTCGTTCAAAACCACAGTTCTTATTGTTTTCTGCTACGATTTTTGAGGAAATTAAGAAGTTAAGCAATCAATTTACTAAAGGCGATTATGAAGATATTGATATATCGCAGGACAGCTTGACAGTTGGCGCAACAAAGCAATTTTATTATTTAATACCACATTTTAACGATAAATATTATCATTTTCGGCGTATATTGCAGAAAGAAAGCCCAAAAAAGGCATTAATTTTCACGAATACGAAAAAAACGGCCGAATGGTTAAAAAATAGATTAAAGAGAGATTCATGGCTCCATCTAAAACTTGGATTATTATCTGGTAATATGTCCCAAGCTGCAAGAGAACGTGTAATAAAACTATATAAAGAGAAGAAGATTACGTGTTTAATTGCTACTGATGTAGCGTCTAGGGGATTAGATATTCCAAATGTTACACACGTTTTTAATTATGATGTTCCGCAATATGAAGAAAATTATGTTCATAGAATCGGAAGAACAAGCAGAATGGGTAAACATGGTGTTGCAATTACCCTATGCTTGGAGAATGAATACGTTTATCTATGCAGAATTGAAGGGTTTATAGATAAAACAATAATTCGACGTGAACTTCCACCAAGAAGGTCGAAAAGAAAACGTTCAAAAAAATATACCAAGAAAAAATATAGAAAAAGCAAAAAAGGAAAATATAAAAAGACAAAATATGAAAAACGTGGTGGAGATCAAGATTTTGTCAATCCTTTTCGATGAAATTCGATACAATTTGTACGAAATAAGTGCTAAATATGCCTGAATCGAATAAAATAAAAACAAAAGATTTTTTTAATATTTTTGTAATTAGATACAGCGAAATCGCTCTAAAATCGAAAAAAGTCCGTAAAAAGTTAATAAAACGATTAATAACTAATATAATTTTTCATTTTTCTGAGAATAATATCAATTACAAGAAGATTTGGTATGATTTTGGTTATATTTATCTTCAACCAACTGAAAATTATTCAATATCTAAAATTTCAGATGTATTAAATCAAGTTTTAGGTATTTACTCATTTAGTATAGCTAAAAAAATTATGAGAGATTTTAATGTGATTGAAAAAGAATCCCTCAGATTATCTGGTTTAGTGTTAAAAAAAGGAGATACATTTGGTGTTCGAGCCAATCGAGTTGGTTCATTTCCCTTAAAGACGCCAGAAATCGAGAGGACTATTGGTTCAAGAATAATGAATCAGTTTGGTGCTAGTTTGGAGTTAAGTGTTGACTTGGAGAATCCTGATCACTGGATTAAGATTGATGTCCGAGATCAATTTGCATTAATTTACGAAGAAGTAATCCATACGACGTGGGCAGGTAATCCAATAAACCTCCCCCAAGGTGTTTTATCTCTTATGTCTGGTCATTTATCTGATTATGTTTCTTCTTTTTTGGTAATGAAAAGAGGATTCTATATCTTGCCATTAATCTTAGATAATAATGCAGAAAATATAAGATTAGAGTCTATTCTCTCTATAATACATTCATTCAAACAGTATTGCCCAATAAAGAATATGTTTGGTATTATTGGAAACTCTAACCAATTATATAGCCTTTTTGAGGAGATTCCTTCTTATAAGAAAATCGTACATAGCAACAATGAGAATCTACTTCCTTATTACCAACGTGCAGTAATCCTCAAATTATTAGCATATTTAATACAAAATTCTGATTTTCTTCAATTTATTAATTTAAAAATCAGAGATAAAGACCAAAAATCGAATCTATTCTCATTATATCATAATCAGCAAGTGATGATAAAATATGAGTCCATCTCTGAGGGAGATCCGTACGGGTCATTTGTGAGTTCAGCAGTTCCAATTTTTCGAGCGGCAATCGGCTTTGATTATGGAGAAAAATTAGATATTCTCAGGAAGATCTGTAAAGATAACGTAAATTCTTATAGAATATACGCTGATGAAGATGCTATCATTAATAAACACGACTCACAATCTCTAGCATTCTTATTTGAAAAAGAGAATTATTTATCAGAATATAAGATATTTCTTAACGCGTTCAAGGAATATACCTTTCTCTTTGAAAAAGTACAAAATAATTACGAAAAATTCTTTAAACTGGTCAAAATTTAGTAGACAACCTACAATAGATAACAGACAACT
>WJKO01000754.1 GCA_014729055.1 Promethearchaeota archaeon
ATCCAGAAGATGCATTGGAAATATTAAGAGAGATGGAATATTTCAAACAAGCAGTAGCAGCAGGGGATAAATCAGGAATAATTCGAGAATTGAAAATAGAGATCGAAAAAATTGACAGATTACTTGAATTGATGGACGATTCCGAAGGAGGACTCGGAGAAAAATTATTTGATTTTCTTAAAGAAATCATAAACACAGATATATTCGGGGATGGATATCAAGCGGCTGTCACCGAATTCAGCAAATTGGGATCATTGGGGGCAATTGGCGATTCATATGCAAAAACATATAATAATGCGTATTTTGATAGCTATATTTCAACTGCTACAAGTATGATTTTATCAAAAATAAGTGAAGGAAAGTCTCATGAACAACGTCAAGCATTGGAGAAGACTGCACAAGCTGCAGCAAAAGTCCTTATATCAGCATTCAGCAAAGAGATAATGAAATTATTTGATATCTCTTCAATTGCAAAAAAGATGGCAGAAAAGATTATACAAAGTTTGCTGAATGATTTGAGTAATGCACGAGAAAAAATAAAAAACCTACTTATTGAAGCCGGCAGAATTTATAACAAAGACAAGATAGAAGGATATAGGGAAGGTCTAGAGAAATATAGAGCGTTTTTCTCGGGAGAATCCGTTGAAGTTTCTCTGGAAAAATATGAATTAGATCCCGATTTTATGCTTAAAGAAGGAGACCAATATACTTGGCTCACCGCAAGTGAAAATAATTCGAGTCAGAGTGAAATTGGCACGAAAAATTGTTATTTTGCGCCTATGACTCTCGAAAAAACCGAAAACTTAAACGGAGAACTCACATTCTGCTTTATTTATGATAATAAAGGAGGGCAAGCAGATGTTATCTATCGAAACTGGTATAATCAAAAAAATCTACTATTAAAAAGCACACATTACGACGTAAAAAACGAGCAAATAACATTTGAGAACAAATACAATTATGAAGATATGTGGAATTACGACAATTCAATGATTAATTATGATAAAGAAACAGGTAAAATAAGCAGTAAAGTCTTAGTCAAGCAAAAAAATTTAAAGAAAACCAATACTGTTATCCAAATAAATAAAGAGACAGGTGTCGAAACCGAAACTAAAATTGAATCGGAGGAAGTTGATTATAGTCACCCAGGCTTAAAGAATTTTTATTGTTTTCTACCTGAACTTAAAGTTGGCTATAAGGATGCCGATACGATTGAGTTTTCTAGTTCTAGTATAAAGGACGAAGAAACTTACTCATCAACAAAGAAAATTACGGGGAGTCTAGATTATAGCTTAGAAATACCCGAAAAACCAAAGAAATTAACACCTATGGGCGTGCTTAGTCTTTTTCATATTAAAATCAAACTTAATTCAAAGAAAAAGGATACCACGATCACGAAGTACAAACAATCTACAATAGATCCACAAGAATACTCAGTCGAAACCGAAGGTGTTAGCGAAACAGATCTTTTTATTTTACCGATCAAACCATATATTACTGTTGAAAGCTACGGAACGTTCAGTCTAAAGAGTTCTTCATTTAGTTCCAGTTCAAAAAACCATTATAGAATAACAGATACTAATTTCAAACCAAAATTTAGACTCATTGATGAATGAAGGTCTTATAAACTCATATTCTCCATTTTTTTATTTCCTTTTGCTCTTATTTATTAAGTGCTTTATCAACTGGTCGAGTTTAGGCACCAATCGTGCAAGGATAAATATCTGAAGTGTCATTATTGGAATTGCTAACCATAGTTTATTATAATTTTCAGCAACATCATAGAGTGCTGTATCAAGATGTCCCCACGGATACGCCTTAAACACGAATTCAACTTTTGATTCCTCGTTTAAAGCTTGTTCAAACTCAAGAACAACCTCGGGACCCCATTTAAGGATAAGATCATTCAATGGTGCATGGAATAATTCACGAGCTCCGCATGCTTGGTGCATCTTTATATCCCGTAAATATCTTTGCAGGCCCAGTTCATCATTAGTATAATAAGGTAGATGGACAACTTCGTCAAATGTGAGCCACCCAGTTAATAAAGAATATCCTTGTTCCCCATAATATCGCTGTTGGTTGCGATTCATCCTATAAATCTCCCACATAGCTTCATCATCGTCATCTTTCGATTGATAACTCATAACTCCGTATTCGACATTTGGATGCTTCCATAACGGCAGTCTGGTGTAATCTATATCACCCTCAGCAAGATCCTCCATCCCCCAGTTGACATATGTGCCATATACACTTAAACCAAATGATTCTGCATGATTGTATAAATTGAAATAGGCAGTTTTAGCTGCTTTGAGTGTCTCATCTTCTTGTTCATTAAGTCTATACCATTTATCTTGAGATATGAAAGGCGAATCGGGTGGTGTAGGCATATCTGGTCTATCAGGATTCATTGATGGTATTGTGACTTCTTTTGGTTCCCAATCAAAAGCGATCCCAAGACAATGATTCAATGTCGGTTGAGCCATTGCAATCCAATCTACTACATCAGTTGCACGGGCAGTAAATGGACTATAATTATAAATATTAACATAGGCATAACCGTCTAAGTGTATATTCACAAAATAAGAAATATTCCAGTATTCCAAAATTAAATATTCATATGTTTTTTTTACATTATCAAAAACTTTAGGAGATTCTACCCAAGACTGATTTCCGCCCCATTCTGTATGAACCATTCGGCTATTCATTTCCGATAGATAAGAATAGATTTTTGAGTTTTTCATATATTTAAATTCTATGGAAACATCCATTAACGTTGGAAGCGGCGAAGAAAGAAAAACAGTGCCATTTGGATAACTTTCCGCACCGTCGGAATAATTGCAATAATTAATCCCGGGTGTTGATGCATGGGATACTTCTTCTATATACATTATCGATCCCGGACATAAATATGAAGGTGCTGAAGACAGGGAGGAATTATCAATTAAAAGCGTTGTGCTATCTATCGGCGTAATCGCATTAGTTACGGTCTGTGAATCATAGTCGGGTGGTCCCCAGAATGATGAACGCGTGGTTGCGGAATCGAGGGCTTTTACATGATAAGTACGGCCAAAGTCATAAACTGAGAGGGGAGTAAAAATGAGACCCGCAAAAAAGAATAGCAGAATCATAATTCTTTTCCGAGTATTGCCCTTAGAATTAATCAAATTCAGTGAACCAACTGATCTATCATTTAATTTCTTATCAATTGTAATTTTCAATGATTTTAATTTTGCACCTTTTTCCTGGATCAATTTCATAATTGGAAGAAAAAGCGATCCGATAAATCCAATCACATTAAAAAATAAAGAAAATATCATAAGTATTTGCAACATGCGGTCAAATGGTCCGGAAAATATATTAAGCCAGTAAATATGGAGAAAAATAGTTAATACCGCAGTTAATAGGTATAGTATTTTTCCCACAGGTTGCGAATAAAAGTGGATACTTAATAACCACGAAGCGCATAGAATCCAGAAAATTCCTCCCGGAGGCAGATATTCTAAGTAATTCATTCCAGAATATATAGGAATTATAAACATCTGTAAGGCCAAGAACCCCAATAACAATATGTTCATTTTCATAAGACGCTCAAGATATTGTGGAAGATCGAGATTCATATTATTTAGCTTTTCTTTGATGTTATTTAGCTTTTCTTTGATGTTTTTTTGCTAATTTTTAAATTTCCTTTTATAGAAGCTAGATTTATGGAATACGATTTTTTGGTAATAGGGGGTGGAATCTGCGGTCTAGAAATCGCTGCTTTATGTTCCACACTTGGACACACTCTTGTTGTTGAAAAAACTAATAAGATCGGAGGAAGGGCAAGGGTTATTAATAAGGAGGGTTTTAAGTTAGATTGGGGGCCACATCCTGTGAGGTTTGGTCCACATTCTGCGCTCGCAAAAACATTAAGAGATGTCGGGATTAAAGACGCTGAATTTATAAAACCAGGTCTGACATACGCATATCTAAAAGATGGAACAAAATATATTTTTCCATCAGGATTAAAAGGATATTTAAAAACCAAAATGATACCTACGCTCAAGACAATTAAGGTTTTTTTTGATATTTATCGCAAAATGAGAAAAAACAAACGAGCAATATTAGAAACCTCTATTGATGAATATTGTATTAAGAACCAAATAGATCCCAGAATTCACAAGTTCTTATTAATCGGATCAGCAGCGATGCAAGTTAATCCATTTGGAAATAGAAGCAGTATTGGGGAATTTCTACTTAATATACTCGAAGTGGTAAAGAAGAAAAGTGTATACTATCCTAAAGGCGGATGGGGATATTTCTTCAGTAGTCTATCTAACGTAATTAAAAAGAATGGCGGAGAAATACGATTGAATACAGAAGTAAAAAAGATTGTTATAGAAAAAAATGTGGCCGTCGGTGTAGAAACTGAAACGGAGATGATAAACAGCGAATGCTTTATATCAGTGATCCCCGTTCAGAATTTGTCAAAAATATTACCAACCAATATTTCACCAAAGAATTTCATAAAGAAATGTAATAATTTACGTCCAACTGCTGGTATTTGCATAGAATTTGGGTTGTCAGAAAAGGTTTCGGAAGAAACACTTGTCTTCTTCGAGGATCCACCTTCATTTGGTCTTATACCTACGAATATGGATCCACAGATAGCACCAACGGATAAATCATTAATGAGTTTTTTTGCACCAACCGACTTGGATATTGTTAAGGACAAGAGTAAACGAAATCAATATTACGCTCAATTTAGGAAACAGATAATGTCTATTTATCCAAGCATCGAAGAAAAATTGTTATTTGAACGCCCTTTATTTTTACAAATGGTTGATGGCGTCGAGATTGCGATAGATCAACATCGTATGAATCGTCCAAAGCCAACAGAACTCGATATAAAAAATCTATATCTAACAGGAGATTCTATTGGTGGAGAAGGTGCGGGTGGGGATATCGGGCATACTTCAGTTCGTGAATGTTTTAAAAGAATAGTCCGCGATGATAAAAAGAAGAAAGATTCGTAGAAATTCGTAGAAAAAAACCATAAATTATCTTCAATTTTATGTAACCTTCAATTCTGCACCACAG
>WJKO01000755.1 GCA_014729055.1 Promethearchaeota archaeon
GTGTTACTATAAATGAAAATGCTGACGTCGATGTCCAGCTAGATTTAATTGAAATTCTTCGGAAACTTGTACCAAAAGACGATTATCGACATGTAGAAGGTAATAGCGATGCACATCTTAAGAGCACGCTTGTTGGATGTTCTACAGAATGTTTAATAAGTGACAGCAAATTAGTATTGGGAACTTGGCAAACAGTATATTTCTGCGAATTTGATGGACCACGGACTAGAAAGATACATATTCAGATTATTGGCAATAAATAAAAATCCAGTCAAATATCCCGACAATATATGAATCTTTTAGTTTTTCTTTTTTGATATTTTTAATTTTTGAATTTAATAATGCCGTATTATGTTAGGAATTGCATAAAATATACTATTTCTTAGAAGATCTTATTATATGCTTAATAGAAAACATGTCTTTTTTTTAGAAAGCTTAATTAATGTCTATTCAAGATTATTAATCAGAATAGATGTATGGAATATTATTAAACATTAAGATTAAGCAGACATAAATTGCAATCGACAAAAATATTACCAGAAATATTATTTTATGATTATTAAAGATTATTTATCTGATGATAATATGACAGCGATAAAAATACATTGTCAGGAAATGTTAAATCACCTTGCAACCGCGGATGACTTAGAATCAGAGATTATTATTGATGACCTCATCGAACTATATAATCGCATTGATGAAAGGGGAAAGCAACAAATAAAAGACTTATTCTTGTTTAAGTTAGAGAAGGAGAAGTCAAATCTTCTTGTAAATAATCTCTTATTATGCATCAAGAAAATCAATAAATCTTCTCAAAATATGCGTATAAGCTTAAAGGACATTATAAAGATTAGCCCAAATGGAAGGATAATAGATAATCTAATAGAACTCTATTCGAATGAATCTGAATTTACTGATACATTTATTGAAGAATGTTTTTTTTCTAGGATTCCGGCACTGCAAAATTTTGCATTAAAATTGATTAAATACGTAAGATCGAAAGAACTAAACATCAAAATTTTCCGAGAAATAGCCAAAATTATTCACGAAATCATAGATATTTTATTAAACTCGGTAAATATATTTTCAGATAAAGAAATTACATGCGAATACAAATCGAGCGCCTATCATTTGGATATATATAAAACAAGTTGTATTAATAAGATTAGTGCCTCGTGTTCAGAAGTTGTTAAGTTTAATAAAAAACTGGATGATTTAATCAATGGAAAATACATAAAGAAAAACGATGCTAAAGAGTTAAAAATTGCTTTAATTGAAAGTCTCATTAAAAAATTGAATATTATCATAAATTCATACATAGACACAGTAAATGGTGAATTATTGGAAAATATACGCGTTCTCATCAAGCGATTCAGAATAAACAAATTTATAGATAATGAGTTTTCAGATATGAATTATTATTTTCTCGATGACGTTAATAAAGAGGAATATTTTAAATATTGGATTTCGCATGTCGTTAATAATAAACATAAACAAGAAAACGAGGATGATAGAAAACCAAATTCAGTAATACATCTTTTAAAATTAATTTTATATAGGTATATCGGCGTTTTTGGTGAAAAAGAGGATATAAATATCTTGATTAAACGATTTAAGCTTGAAGAAAATCGAAGGGTTCTAATTGAAGTTATTAATTCCCTTGGTAAGATTGGAGAACGGAGTTTAGATATAACCTCACGGCATCGAATACTAAAGATTCTTGAAGACATCGGAAATAATGAGCGATTTTTTTACTATACTACAAAGAACATGTTAAAAATAGATAAAGAACAGACGACGAAATTCATAATTGGTCAAATATATTCGAAAAAACCCAGGAAGATAGTTTTGGCTTCACTTTTTATACCTGACTTAAACGACGAACGATTTGATAAGATTATTATCAATTGGTTAAAATATAAACAACCACTTATTGTAAGACAAGCATTGTGGGTTATCAAGAAAAAAAAACAGTATAACGCCATCCCATATATAATAGAACATCTGTTCTCCGATAATAGTAAAATCAAAAACGATGCAATAGATACATGCCTCAACTTGAAAGAAAATACTCTTATTTATTTAAAAAAACACGTAAATTATTACAGCCCAGAGAGAAAACTGATTTTAAATAATATTATGCAACGCATTCAGAACAAAATCCAAAAAAAATTATTTTAAGAATTCCCTTACTTATATTCATTATGTCAAAATTATTAGAAGATAAATCCATATTAATAACGGGTTCTGGTCGAGGAATAGGTAAAGCATTGGCATTAGGGCTTGCCGATCATGGTGCAAGCATAATTTTAACCTCGCGAACACAACAAGAAATTGATGAAACTAAGAAATTAATCGAAGAAAAAGGGCAAAATGCAATTGCCATAACTTCCGATGTAGCAAAATATGAACAAATTAAAGATGTTATTAGTAAAGGTATTCAAGAGTATGGTCAGATTGATGTCCTCATCAATAATGCTGGTTTTTCAAAAATCAAGCCGATACACAGACTGCGTGTTAAAGAATTCCAAGATATGATAAATACTAATATAACGGGCGTTTATAACGGAACACACGCAGTAATTTCACACATGAAAGAACGAAAAAAGGGTTGCATATTGAATACTGGTAGTATGGCTGTCGATATGGCTTTAGCGGGATGGAGTGTATATGCTATGACCAAAGGTGCTTTAATACCCTTCACAAATTGTCTGGCGGAAGAATTAAAAAGAGAAAAGATTAGAGTGAATACAATTATGCCAAATATGGTGCACACACCTATGTTACATGCTGGGCGGACTCAAGAGCAAATTGAAGCATTGAATGCGATACAGCCCGAAGCTTTAGTACCTTACTATGCATTTTTAGCTTCAGACAAAGCAAAGCGAATAACTGGGCAAAATATTAATGTTGATGCTATGGAACGGGTGTTAAAGTTTAGGGAACAATTACCAGAAGATAAACAGAAAGATGCAAGCTGGTCAGATATTGATGATATAGTGAAGGAAAACATGAAATATGAACATTATAAAGTAGCTCGTAAATGCAAAAAACTCATTCGATATCTGTTGGCAAAATAAGCTAACAATATGGTAACTTTAATAGACGACAGATGACGTTAAAATGAAAACAAGATTAGAAGAATATAAAAAGATTGTGGAAACCCACCAAAGGCACGCACCAATTAGTGAACTAATAGATATGCGCATGACTGCAATAGAAAAAGGTCAAGCAATATTTGAATTAGATGTTAAAAATGAGTTCTTAAATTCGATAAACACCATGCAAGGCGGAGTAATTAGTATTATGGCTGATGCAGCTATGGGGATCGCATTCGGTTCTGTGCTAGACACAGACACCAAATTTTCAACGATCGAATTCAAGATTAACTTCTTTAGACCTGTCACTCACGGACATCTGGTTGCCGTTGGAGAAGTAAAATACAGAGGAAAAAAAATAGGTTACACAGCATGCGAGATTCTTAATTCCGAAAATAAGTTGATAGCCAATGCCGTAGGAACTTGCATTATTTTAAGATAAAAATAAGAATAAGCTAATTCTAAAAACTAAGTCGATAAGTTGATTCTAAAAAGTAAATCGATAATTTAATTCTAAAAGTTAAAGAATAAGTTAATTCTAAAAAGTAAATAGTAATAGAATGCAATCTAAAAATTCAAGAAGATGATTGAAGATGATTGAACGTATGATTATTTTTAATAAAGGAGGATTGCCGTTATATACAAGAAAATTTGTAGAATCGGGATCTATGGAACCATCGTTGTTGGCGGGACTAGTTTCCGCAATCGATAGTATGGGATTCACGCTATTTAAGAAAAAAATCGCAACAATTTCCTTTGGTGAAGAAAATTTTTCATCACTAAATGAGAATGTAAGCAAAATTGTATTTATCTCCAAAGATATTATGAGGCTAGATAAGAATTTCTATTTTGTATTTTTCTGCAATGGCAATGATTCTCTGAAATTATTAAGGCAAATCTCCACTCGGGTCTTTATAGAAATAAAATCAATTCTCCAATCAGATATGCCCGATTCTGCAAGAATTACAGAACTAACAAATAAAATAATAAACAATCATTTTGCTCACATCGGAAAGGGGGATTATAATGACGATTGAAAAATCTCAAAGAGATAAAATGGATGCAAGTAAAAAAATATTAGTGTTAGGTTTAGATAATGGTGGAAAAACATCTATAATATTATCATTGAACGAAAATTCTACAATTCAATCACTATCTAATATCTTACCAACATTTGGTTTGAAGTTTAAAGAATATACAGAAGATAATGAAAATTACTATATCTGGGATTTTGGAGGGCAAAAAAGATATCGAGATGATTACTTGAGAACTTTCTCTGAAAAGTTAGCTGAGACAAAACAATTGATATACGTCTTTGACGTACAAGATCTGGAAAGATATACAATCGCTTTAAATTATTTCCAAAAAATATTGGAGCATATTAGCGAATTTGACTTTGAACTCTTAGTTTATTTGCACAAATATGATCCTTATTTAGAAGAAAATCCCTACCATGAAATTAACAAATCGATTTTAAAATTAATTGAGGACATTAAAAAAGCGATACCAGAGGGCTTAAATTACAAGATCTTTAAAACATGTATTTTAACAAGTCTCCGGAAACTTCCAGTTGAGTAAAAACTTCCAGTTTTTACGTTACAAGATTTTTTTAAATAGAATCATGGGTGGAATGTGTCAACCGTGTTATTGCAAGAAAAATATCCGTTTATTCGCGACGATGTATTCCTCATCGCTCAAGTTGACGATACAACAAGCAGACAGCACCTTATCATGCAAAAAGTCAATCCCAAAACGAATGAAGTCGAATTTGAGGACAAAATCGAATGTATCCACACGGCAATCACCACAATCACGGGCGAACATTATGACGAAATCCAAGACGACCCGGACAAGATGCAGAAGCTAGAGGAGGCGTCTCTTCACATCCGGTCAAGCGAAAATCTCACGGAAATCAACCTTTCAGCCGAAGAACGGTTTTTAGCCATGAAAAGCTGGGTGCAAGGCATAGCCGAAGTAGGGCTTGACTCGCTCGGACTCCAATCTGAAATCGAGCAGTTCGGCAAACTCGCATATCCAATTGTGAATTTTCTGCTAAGGTTTCTTGCAAAAGTTGATGAAGAGATTTTGATGCAATATTTGGATTGGATTGAGAAAAACTGCGTGTTTAATAATACAATCCATGAGCCCAGTTTTCGTGCAAACTTGGATCTCGTGTTAGCTTTATTGAAAAAGGGAGAAATTAAACATAAGGAAGATATATTAAGCCGTATATTCGAGATGGACTTATCCAGCTACAAGAAGTTAGATTTAAGCAGTATGCACCTAACCTCCATTCCCGAAAACATAGGATCCCTGACCTCATTAGAGACACTTGATATTAGAGGAAATAAAATAAATACTCTCCCGGATAGTATGAAGGATTTGCACAATCTTAAGCGGTTTGATGGATGGTGGGAGGTATCATATTTACCAGCAATCCCATTATTTACAACATTGAAA
>WJKO01000756.1 GCA_014729055.1 Promethearchaeota archaeon
ATGATCAAAGAGGGTGTAAATAAGGGTATAAAATCAATGAAAAAACGTTTTTATCGCTGGAGAAAGGATTTCGGAAAGGAACAATTAGAGAAACAGACGTCTCTTAAAGGGTACTTAGAATTATGGAGACAACGATTGGCTATTGTAGTAATGGTTATTTTGGGTATCGGTAGTCTAGTTTTTACACCTATTGCGTTAATTCTTATAGTTTTTTGGCTACGAGTGTATTTTCTAACGTCACGAGCTATATATAAATTTGAGATGATTTTATTTATTATAGCAATGTGTGGTATATCTATTTTTGCTATTTTGATGCCTTTTATAATCGACGTAACACCATATTACCAAATCATTCAGGAAAGCTATTATTGGCTGAATATATCCTATTTCATCGGCATTCTTTTAAGTTCATTAATTTATCTAAAAAAGTTCTATGAATTTAATTTAAAAGGCTGGAAATTGGAAAGACGTGAAAAGAAGATTGAAAAACTCGAAGAAAAAAACAAAGAACTAGAAGAGAAATTGAAGAAGAAGAAGAAGAAGAGAAATTGAAGAAGAAGAAGTCAAAATGACTATTACTATCTTTTTCTATTACTATTTTTTTCTCGGAGCTGTTCTGTTTAATGCATTAAACATATCAATCCATTTCTTAGTTTTTTCAGGTGGTAAAGGGTCGATAGATCCCAGTTGTAATGCTCCTAAGTAGACTTCAGCCATCTTTTCCACTAACAATGCTACTTTTACCGTTGTATCCATATCTCTCCCGCATACGAAAAGTCCATGATTCCTAATCAAAACGGCATTAGCATCTCCCATTGCCTCGATAACTTTTTCTCCGAGTTCAACGGAACCAGATGCTGCATAATCTGTTACATTGACCTCCCCTCCTATGAAGAAGGCCATTTCTTCGATTATTAAGGGTAATTTTTTACCTGCGACAGCTAGCATAATCGCATGTTTAGCATGGCAATGGATAGCACATTTTGCCTTTTTTCTTGATTCATAGAGCACTTTATGTAGTAGGAATTCAGAAGAGGCACGTCGTCCCTTTGAAAGATGTTCTCCATTAAAATCAATATGAACTACATCTTCTGGCGTCATGGTTGCATAATCATTTTGAGAGGGCGTAATATACATCTCATTTTTACGTTTAACGCGGACTGAAACGTTGCCTTCACCCATTTGAGAAAGACCTCTGTCATAAACTCGTTTAGCTCCCTTATAAACGATATCTCTATACTTTTTATCTCTTTTTTTTTGTTTTTCTAATCGCTTTTTTTCCTTTTCATCTGCTGACATTTTTATCACTTAAGTTCAGAGTATTTATCGTTAAATTTAATGCTATTGCTTATGAAGGATATAAAAGTTACGAATTCGATTTATGAACTAAAAAAATTACAAATTGACTTCACGCCGTATCAATCTTATTACCTTCTGGATATTTTCTTCAATATATTCAACATCATAATTCTCAACATGTGAATATTTTATTCGTTGTTGAATCATCTCTTTTCCTTGAGACTGAATTGACTGTAAAAAATAACGACTCAACTCCTTTCGCTTCTTATTCTTGAGGTTATTGTCCTTATTTTTGAAGATAAACAGAGGTAAATCGAATATATTGTTTAATATAATAACACCCAGTTTCATTTTTTCCTTGATACTTTTGCCTTCAACAATCCCTGGCTTGGCAGCTAAAATAGAAAAATAAATCCTTGCAATGGCTTTAAGAAATTTTGCCTCCTTATTTTTGAATTTTTCTCCGGAGTTTTGATCTTTTTCATTCGTAATCTGCATTAATTCCTCGAAATCAAATCCATAGAGAATATTTTCTTTATTTTCTTGCTTATTACCTTTTTTATATGAAAAATTCCTAATATGGCAGTTATCAGGTAAATTATTTGTTTTCTGATAGAATCCATCTAACCATAAAATAAGACAATTAATGAGATCTCGTAGAAAATCCCAATCTATATATGTTTCTTGGATCCTATTTTGGATTATGTCTGTGAGATTTACCCCATCCACATACTTGGTTAATATATAGTCCATTCCAGATGAGATCATTTCAGGAACCTTACATAAACAATATCTATGCCATTTAGCCCGAACCACATATTGATGTTCTCTTAAAATGTGGAATATATTGATCTCATTTATTAATTCTCTCTGTCTTTGTGGAATTTTGTATATTTTCACTGTAATAGATGGCTCAATATATTTGCATGAAATCGAATAGACAATGTTTCTTTTACTAGCTTCTTGCCTAACGAAAGAATAGATTTTTTTATTCTTAATGTGATATTCTTCTTTTAGTATCTCTCTCAATCGTTTAAATTGCCATGAATCAACATCTATCTTCCTATTCTTATCTTTCATGATTATTACCAACAGAACCTCAATTAATATAGAAAATATCTAACCATAATGGGCTCACGAGGTGATTCGATTTGGTTATTTCTCTAGTTATTCTTCATTTATGCTAAAACTCGGAAGCCATTTTTCTTTTACATATTGCCGTTTTTGATACAATTATACTTCAAAAATCATACAAATTAAACTTAATTTGCCCATGATGAAAAA
>WJKO01000757.1 GCA_014729055.1 Promethearchaeota archaeon
ATATGCAGTCTCACTCATATTATGCGCAATGTTTGCATGAGTCAACATTGCACCCTTGGGCATTCCAGTTGTCCCTGATGTATAAAGGATAAACGTCATGTCACTTGTTTTTTGATTGCCTAAGAATACGGGCAATTTCTTCTTAACCTCTTCCGAGTAATCAGCATTTAGTAAATCTTCAAAAAACAGACAATCTTCCAATTTCTCGTCTACGGTGATAAATGTTACATTTTTCACGCCGTTTTTCTTCAATTCCATGGCTTTACTTTTTAAACAAATAACGTATCCGATTTCAGCATGTTCAATAATATATTTCGTGGTTTCTGGAGGTACCCAATCATCTGCGGGCACAACAACACCTAATGTGAGAGAAGCAAGGAAGGCAATGGGCCATTCCACTCGATCAGGCATGCATACACAAATTTTCTGCTTTTCCTCAAATCCACTTTCAATTAACCCATAACACAGTTGAGTAATTTTACCATAAATTTCACCAAATGTAAATGGATTGTCTTCTTCATCAATGATCGCTACATCATCTGGATATTTTTCTGCTATTTCCTTTATTATTTTTCCTATAGGTTCAAAATGATCGACCGGGCTGCCATAAGGCAACGGTTCAAAGTAGTCTTCTTTAAACCCTTCCGGGATCTTTGTCGTTAACTTAGGTAACTTCATTAATGTCACGTCTTTTTTTAAATCTCTTTATAGTGAAAAATATTTTGTCTTGAAATATTTTAAATTTTTAGAAAGAAATTATGAAAGATTCGTGAAAGATGGGGAGATATAATCAAAAATATAATCAAAAACTATATGAGATTTTAATCTTTAAACTATATCATGGAAAGTGAGAAAAGGCGGAATAAAGAAGATCTCAAAAAAACCCCAATAAAATCTTATTTACCAAGAGTATTAGGTGCGATTTTGCTTGTCTTAGAAATCACCCATTTCCTCTTTAAAACGAGTTTCATGGGGTTCAACCAGTTAGATCTTGGATTCCTAAACGTAAATCTTCTCATTCCAGAAACGTTTGGGTCGTTTGTTTTTTGGATTATTGCTGATTTTCTCACTCTATTGCTGATTGTTGGAATCTCTTATTGGGATTCTCGTCCTTTTTTTAAATTTTACACGATACTCATATTTATTCTCATAATAATAGTGAATCAGATATTGTTTGTGACCTTCGTTACCATATTCGCATGGCTTTTCTTTATGATGCTTCTGCTTAGAGAATGCATTTTCATATGGCAACAGAGGAAAAAAAGAATTAGTTATAAGTTCAAGAAAGGAAGACCTTTAATACTCTGTCTTTTTCTTATGTTGACTCTCGTTATACCCATTACAACCGTGTCGAAATATACGGATTTTGATCATCGGCCATATAATCTCTGCTATGAAGGAACAGACTACAATAACAGAAAAGAAATATACACTAATTTTTCTATTGAAGTTGACGGAAGTCAGGCTCAACTAATAAATATTTCAAATGGTTGGGAATTAAAGGAAAATAAATTTGATAATTACATAAAAGATGTAGAAGAAGATGAGTCGGATTTTGCCATGTTATATTTACTTCGTGCGATTTATTTAAACAACAACACCGACTTGTTAAGTAATAGTCTTATGGATCAAATTAATGAAACTTTGCTCGGTGCAAGATACTGGTATACTGAGCCTGGTGATTCTAAAACCATATTCTGGACCGAGAATCATCAATTAGCATATCATACCAGCGAATTATTAGCCGGACAATTTTTTAAAACAGAAACCTTTACACGAAGCGGAATGACGGGGCAACAACATATAGATTATATTGAACCTATTCTCAACGATTTCCTTGACTGGCGTGGAAGATATGGATTTTCTGAATGGCATAGCAATACGTATTTCAAAATCAATATAAGAAGTCTATTGAATTTAGCGGATTTTGCCGAGAATCAAACGATTGCTACAAAAGCAAAAATGCTTTTAGATCTATTATGCTTTGATTTTGCAAATAATTACTACCGTGAAGAATACGCTGTTACTCAAGGAAGAGTGTATGGAGAGACGAAGCTCTCAACCAGTGAAATCAATCCGTCTAGAAGAGATAGTATCGCAGATGCCGTATGGTTGTTGTTAGGTTTAGGCGGATATAACAATTTGACCAATACCGATTCAATAGCGGCGTATCTGATAACCAGTGACGAATATACACCACCCCCTATATTAGAACAAATCGCTAACGATGCGAAAGATAATCACGAGCATCGAGAAAAATCTGGATGGAATGTCGCTGACGCTACCGATTTAGGATTAAACGTCAAAGAAAATGAAGCTGATCTGATGCAAGTCTGGTCTACCGCAGCAACGATCCATGAAACTATTATCGACGAAACATTTGAATTTATTGAAAAATACAACATCGATCCAGTAAGTTTTATCGGTCCAGGCATTCCAGAAATCATAAAAACGAGCGCATTTCTTCGAGGAATTACAGTAAATGAACTCGCCAGTAAAATGGATGAATTAACCACAGGAATTGGCATGGAAAAGGTTGATACATACACATATAGAACCCCTTATTATCAATTAAGCGGCGCACAAGATTATCATAAGGGATTTGCAGGAATACAAGAATTCATCTGGCAAGCTACATTGGATTTAGACGTATTTGTATATACCAATGCACCCGGCGGATTTGATTTCAAGGGAGGTTCGTTCATTGGAGGTTGGATGCCGCGAGGAGGCTTTTACAAGAACTTAGGTATCATTATGTATGATCATGGATCACAAATTATTGAAAGTAAAATAGCAACAGGAGCATTGTCCAACGCCATGAACTTTATCGGCGGGAACCGTTACAATAATCACGCGTACTTTCCACGATGGCATTTTGATTCTGTAATTCAAAAAAACGGATGGACGTTTGGCGAATTAGATGGGAGTTATATAGGATTATATTGTTCCCAGCCGACGTTTTGGGCAAATAATATTGAATTAGTGGCTCTTGGCTCTGCGTGTTGTTGGATTGTAGAGCTCGGAAGTGAAGCAGAATATTCCAGTTTCAATAATTTCATTTCCCAAGTATCCACAGCATCAGTGACAATAGATAAATTAAATACGGGCTTTGATGTGAGTTATAATTCCCCATCTCGTAATCTTGTTGAATTCGGTTGGGAAGGCGATTTAATAGTAGATGGAAATCCTTTCGATTTGAGTACAGATTATAGATGGGATAATAAGTATGCCCAGACGCCTTACGGGTCTCCAGTAACGGTCATACAGCACGGTGGTTCATCTCTTACGTTAAATTTTACGGACGCGACAAGAACTTATGTTCCATAGTCAAAAATAAGGATATTGTTTGTAAAGAATGGAATAAAAAAATAAAAAAGCGTAAAATTTAGTTATAATTCTTACTTCAATTTTTATTGAAGCGTCATTACAACTTTATTGTATAAGCATCTTTCAATGGATCCTTAATATTTACTGAGAACTTCAATAATCCATCGTTGAATTCAGCTTTTACAGTCTCGGGATCAATTTCGTTGAGGAAATATCGTGTTAATGTATAAATTCCAACGCTTTTTCCTTCTGTACGCTTTGCCCTAAGTACAAAAAACTCTGGAAGCACCTTCAATTCCACATTTTCTTTAGGTACGCCTGCTAAATGTACTTCATAGTCATAACTACCATCATCTCGATTAAAATGCATTTCATAAAATGGTCTTATACGATAAATTGACTCCGGGTTTTCTTCTTTAGGTTTTTCGTCCTTTTTCTTGGTTATAGACTCACTCATTATTTTATCACTCCCTAGAATTTTATTGTTTTTGCATCATCAAGCGGATCCTTGATAACTGCATGGATTTTTAATAAACCATTAGAGTATTTTGCGGTAGTTTTTTCAAGTATAATTTCGGCACCGAATCCAGATTGCGCACAATATTCAATACCATCACCTCTTGGAGCAGAGATGAGAAACCATGTAGGCAGTGCTTTCAACTCGATTTTTTCTTTTTTCACACCTGGTAATTCTACCTCGATATCGACTGTTTTTTGCTTATAGTCGACATTTTTATACATATCAGGATATACTCGATAAACTGACTCTTTTTCTTCTTCTTTTTTCTCCTCTAATTCTTCCTTTTTCTTTTCAACTAATGCCATATATATTACCTCCTTTTTTTTTGATGTTAGTAAAGTATACATTCAGGTGTATGTACATTCAGTTGTACATCCAGTTGTATATCTGTTATTCTATCCGGTTAAAAAAAACGGACGATTTTATTATTTATTTTATTGGATAGGAACATTATAGGCGTCTTGAAGTGGATTATATCGCTCAAGTTCTATTCTTAAAAGACCTTCTTCATATTCTGTCTTCGTGTTTTCTGGAACAATGTCAACGTTAAGTTCTAGATCCAGAGAATACAGAATCTCGTCTCTTGTAGCGCGGAGCATGAACAGATCTTTAAGAGCTTTCATTTCAATATCTTCTCGCTTTACACCAGGTAAAGCAACTCGAACGATTATTTTTTCATCTTCAGACCACGCTGTATATCGTGGAATCGTCCTATATTTGGGTTCCTTTTTCTCAAATTCGGAAATCTCTTGGTTTTCTTTTTTAGTCATAGCCATCTCATTCATCTCCTTAGATTTTTTTTATAAACGATATGTGTATGTATTATAATGTGATACATGTTAACTAAAGGTTTATCAATATTTAAATCTTACTTTTATAGTTAATAAATTGTTTATTTATCCACTTAAGAAATCTTTACAGGAATATAATGAACAAAATAATCGTGAGATCTGATAATTATACCGCTAACATAGTGTCCAACTGACAACAGACGTAGAATCCTATCTCTTACTAATATTATAGGTTATAAATTTTTTAAGAAAAATTGGCTATAGATTTTTATTAAAAAATCTTAAATATTTTAATAAGAGGAAACAAAAAAGGAAATAATATAAATATACTAATAAAATCCTATTAGAGGACTATAATAATGGAACTAACATCAGAAACACCTCAAAGCAGCGATATCTCATCCAAATTTTCTGTCATTTATGAAATACTCTCAACATCAATGGGAATCTCGTTGATATTCTTTTTTGGCATGCTTTGTTTACTACCACTTGAAGCCATGGTTATAATTATGTGGAGGTCGACAATTTGGACATTTATATCAATAGGATTTTCGATAATGATTGCTTGGTTTTTGTTTAAGTTATATTCGAATCAATTGGGCTTAATAATGAAAGTAGCAGATATTGTTGCTACGATAATGGTTTGCATATTATTACTCGAGTTTATTGTATTTTCATCTTATAATCAGGACGCATTTCTATTGCAAGGAGCATGGTTCATACGGCAACGAGCACATTCTCTTGGTCCATTTTTAGGAGCGATTCTTATTAAAAGTAGCGCAGGGTTGATGATTCTTACCAAAAAGGTTCGCAATCAGAGTATAAGTGACAACAAAATGAATGAATTGAAGCTGAAATCTACAAAAATGGGGAATCTTCTTGCGATAGTTGCTGTTCTTTCGATTGTTTTCCTATATTTGATTTTTAAAATTTACAGCCGGATTAATCCTTTTACGTTTTACCTTTTAACAGCGATTTTTATGATTATTTTAACCTTACCGGTCATTATTTCATTCATATCGACTAAATTGGTATCCAAAGGAGCATCTATTCAGAACGGGAAAACTATTCAGAAAGGTGTGTCTTCTTCTTTCGTTGATAATTTTTATCGACCTGAATATATTAATCCGTCCATTGTGTCTAATTTTTATTTGGAAAAAATGGAAACAAAATACAACAAACGCGTTGAGAAGCGGAAGAAAAAAGGTAAAAAAACCAGAAAAAGCGTATATTATTCAATTTTAGATTTATTTCGAAGAAGAAATATTCCAATCAATAAAAATGATGAAAAACTAATAAAATCTTGGTTAGTGAGTTCAGTTTTCCTACTACTGGGGGGATTTCTTCACATTCTTGATATAAAAGTCTGGGCTTTTTTTCTATATCTAGAGCCTGCCCAATTTATTATGGGTATTGGATTCATTAAGATTTTGTTCTCTCTGTTACTTTCCGCATATCATGATAAAAATAATATTAAACACACTATGAGGTATAAAAAAGAGGTACCTCTAATATTGTCCAATTTGGAACGATTTATTTTTGTTTTTACTTGTGCAGTCTTATGTTATAGCGTATATTATTACACAAACCCAAATTATTTGTTTGATGTACTCCCACGCGTGTTCTTATATGCAATAGTTGGGGTAGTTATCGCTAATCAAGTTCTTATTTTGTTTTATTCTCCTAAATCCAGAAAAATAGTGAAAGATATCCTAGTTGGGGTTTCGATAATATTACTTTTTATTAATATTAATAATATTTACCTCGATGCTACTGTAAACGGAGTTCTAACAAGAGGGAGTCCATATATTGATTACTTTTTATTCGAATACATTCACAGCGATATGCATATAATTCTTGCGGGAATTTCCTTGGGAATTTTAGTTGTTATATTGTTTAGAAACCTACTTTTTAATCTTGAGCGCGGTTATACCATGCATAATCGTAGTTTATTCTTGACATTTTCACCATTCTGCTTTGCAGTATTTATAGTTATTATAAATTATATTGGAACAGCTATACCAGGACAATTTCATCCTTATGAAAGCACATTTGTTTTTGAAATAGTATACGATGTAATCTACTATCTGCTTATTGCATTTATCCCCGTTCTATTGATTTTGTTTAACTATATAATCCCATTTATAAAAGATACTCTAAATAAACGCAAGCAGAACAGAAATATATCAGAGCTAGAAAGAAAGGATAATGATCAACCAGCTGCTGGGAAAAATGAATCTTATGAAAATAGCAACAAGACGGCTCATAATCGCTTTGAGTCAAGCAGCGGGAACGGCGAAGAATTGAAAAAAAATACAAAAAAAGGAGGAAGCCATAGTATTGACGCAGAGCGCCTTATCTCTGCTAGTCAATTTAAAAAATATATAACAGTATTTATGATCTCTTCTCTCGTGATTATCTCAACCCTAATATTTCTTGGAGTTCCTATTGCATTTAACGTATTACATAAAAAACCTCTCTTAGCTCATAACTTGAATAATTATTATGTTTGGATGGCAGAATCAAGCGAGAGAATTGGGGAAAATATTAATATCAACGTAGATGATTCAAGTCTGATCGAATATGGTGAACTAAATTTAGCAAGAAACGAATATGGTGCTCTTCAACTCATTTGGAATCCATATAATAATGATTTAACGGATGTGACTTATGAAATAAGTGATTTTGTACATGAACAGAATCCGTTATACTATATTGGGAACAGTAACTTCTCTTTACGATGGGTTGACCATGTTATTAATGATATATATCCTGATCCATTAATCCCGTTTAGTAAAATTGATATAAACAAAAGTAGAAATACAATTTTATGGTTTTCTGTGTATACTCCGTATAATATTGACAATGGAACATATTTAGGAAATGTAACATTTGATTTTAAGATAAATGAGACTGATTATCATGAAATTCTTAACTTTAAGATTAATATATGGAATTTTACCATTCCCGAGACGCAGCACATGCGAACAAGCTTTGGGCATTGTAGAAATGATTTTATTAAACAAAGCATGATAAAACATCGATTGAATTGCAGAGGTCCGGGTATAGGAAAAGCACCTACATTATCTCAATTGTATTCAAATCCCGCTTACACCAGTTATTTAAACACCACTTCAAATGAATGGACGTTTGAATGGAGCAATTGGGATTTAGAAGTGGAAGACTACCTTAATACGGGTGCAGTTGCACTTCAAGTTGGCACGGGAGTAGGAATAGGAAGAAATCCAAGTATTGAAGATATGACTTATAAAGCGAGAATGCAAGACTATTGCATGAAAGTGGAGGAGCATCTTGAAAATAAAGGCTGGATTCAATATGCATATATTTATTTTATAGATGAATTTCATTTGTTTGTTCCCGATGAATATAGTGACGTTGAATATTATGAACGATTATCAACTGTTATTGATTGGATAAAAGAAGTGGCTCCCGATATTAAAGTGATGGCAACAGTACCGCCATGGGATAAGATTCGAGACGCCTTTGGCGGTAATATTGATATATATTGCCCTGCAAGTTATACAAGAGAAAATAAAGTCTGGGAGGAAATCATAGATTCTGGCGAGGAATTTTGGTGGTATACATGTATTGCCCCATGGTCTCCATATCCTAACTTCCATATATATAACAGACTTCACGAGATTCGGGTTTTGGGTTGGCAGACTTTCTACCTTAATTTACATGGATATCTGTTGTGGGCCATATCTGACACATTACGTGGGGCGTATGGCATAGGATTTAATGGTTGGGCTGATGGTGTGTTCTATTACGATAATGATGGAGAGTGGTACGAATCCATTAGATTGGAGATGTGGGTAGAAGGGTTTGAAGATTATGAATATATTTGGTTATTAGACAAGATCTTAGATTATGTAGAAACGAAAGGCCTTATATCTAACGATTGGATTCAACAAACCAGAAACCAGTTTTTAGAATATCGAGAAAGCGTTGCAACTGATGATTATAAATATACAGATGATCCCCTTTATATTTATAGAGCGAGAGATTTTATTGGTGAGAAATTGCACTATTTAAGCAATTATATAGATATTATTGACTTTGCTGAAACACCAATAAATTGGACCGATGTATCCTTTGAATATGACGGAATTGATTTGTAGTCTATTGGAACGAGATGATAATATAAGCGTAAATTGTAAAGAGATGCAAATTATGAGCAATCAGGAGAGAATATTAACGGATGCGGTAGCGTCATCTAGAGCCGACGTTGATTTAACCTTAGTAGAGAAATTCACAATTGCACAGCACTTAAGGTTTCCCTCTCTTAATGTTAAAAAAAGGATTAAATCAGTGGATTGGATTAAAGGATTTGCGATAATGTGGG
This sequence comes from Promethearchaeota archaeon, assembly GCA_014729055.1. Lineage (GTDB taxonomy): Archaea > Asgardarchaeota > Lokiarchaeia > Sigyniarchaeales > Promethearchaeaceae > WJKO01. Next base: position 9,005 of record WJKO01000757.1, read on the forward strand.
TAGTATTTAACCATTTACTAAAATATTGGTTAAATAGCGAGGATCGCTGGTTACAAGCGTTTATCCTCATGGTCACCGAATTTGTTGGTCCATCGGTTTTTATGTATTTTGCTGGAGTAAACATTACTACTTCATATCGTAGGACTCAGAAAAGGACAAAATTCAAAGACTTCTACGCTGCAACTATTCGAAAAATGCTGGCATTACTGCTGATTTCTACACTAACTAATTTATCAGAAAGTTTGTTTGTGGGAGGGGAACCTTCCGCTATTTTTTTAAATTTTAGGTCTTACTACAGATACACGGTTCTACATGCGATAGCATTAGGCGTAATATTAATAGTTCCGTTCCTTAATGCGAATGTTATTATTCGTGCAGGATTGGGAATTTTCATGCTTGCTACTCAATCTTCATTTAATTCATATTTTCAATTGATCAGAAGTGAATCAGTATTCGGGGAGGTCGTGGCTGTTTTTTTTGGAGTTTCTGATTATGTTCCGTTATATTCGTATTTTTCGTATACCTTGTTGGGATCGGCAGTGATGGATTTACTGTTGTTTCATAAATCACGAATATTCCAATATTATGAATCCCAATCTGTTCATCCCCAGTCTATTGAGTCCTTATCTGTTGACCCCCAATCCATTGAATCCCAATCTACTGAATCTAATTATAACAAACAAGATAAGAACAAAGATCTTCAATATCTAAAGATTCGGTCTAATATAATATTTGGATTTTTCAGTCCCTTAATCGATAAAATTCATGCTAAAAAAATGAAACACGCAACAAGCACTACAAATGCGAAGTATCGATTAAGATTGTTGTCACCAGCATTTTTTGTATTGTTATTATCACTTTTAGGTCTAATCGCTGTTGTTTATATCGGGTGGTATCCGAAATACGGCACAAGTCTCGGTCTCATTGCTGACAATCCATTATTAGCTTCAATATTCCCGTATCGCCCGGGCTTTCTTATTAAACATCATAATTTAAACTATGCATATCGATTCTTTTTAATTACAACGTTGTTCTGTTTGTTATTTTTCTATTTTGATATATATAAAGCTAAAAAAGCCAGTAAGAAGCGTCGCTTATTTTTCCTCAATAGACTGTGGTGTTGGATGGGACGTATTTCTTTGAGTTTTTACTCTTATACAAGTATAGGTTATCTTATTGACATTTCAACAGATGCTTATTTAATATGGGTATACTTGATTATAGCACTTGGTATACAATGTTTGTTTTTCTACTTCCTAATACAATATGTTGTAGGAGGAGGGTTGATGGAATGGGTAATCTTATTCCTATCGTTCAATTGGAATAAAGAATACTCTATGAAACAGATCCGAGAATTCTTACCAGATAAATTACGTCAAGATAACAAAATGGAAGGAACGGCGAAATAAATACTATTTTTTCCGCTTAATCTTGCCGACAGGACAAGCGTCTATACATTTTGTGCACCAAACTGATGAAAATCTTGATAATTTCTGCAGATTATGAATACAATAGTCGTGACATGCATTTCTATCATATTTACCAGTTTTAAATGCATCAGCAGGACAAGCTTTCATACAAGGTCGATTCGGGCAATTTTTGCAGAAGATTTGTTCTTTAATTGGTTGACCGCATTTTAGTGGGGCGTCTGTGGCAATTGCTCGCAATCGTATTTGTGAACCATATTGTTCAGTTATCAGTAGGTTGTTTTTTCCTATAGATCCTATTCCTGCTAAAGCTGCTGCTCCTTTCAGATAAATTCCTGCAGCATAACTCAACAGTTTAGAATCAAATCCCTCTTCTTTTAGAAATGCGTGAACTTTAGTAGCAGAATTCTCAAGAATTTGATCCGCGAACTGAAAACCTTTGTTTTTATTTTGCGACCAAGTATCTAGTATTTTATCATAGAGATGAATTCCTATAACAATGACAACGCTGGTCCGTGGAAAATATGTTCTTGGATGATGCATTGGTTCATAAATCTTAAATTCCTCTACATCAGCACACCCAACGATGTCAATGTTTTCCGTTCTGCATATTTCGCGTAATTTTTGGGTTAACATCTTTTCGTTTATATTTGTAGCCTAATAAATGTTAGGTGAAAGTTTTGATTATATAAGAACCGCTTCCGAGCTTAAATTCAATATCTTTAAAAGACTTTTTTTAAAAGTTCTTTTTGATAAGAACCATTTTTATTTTTTAG
>WJKO01000758.1 GCA_014729055.1 Promethearchaeota archaeon
CAGTTCGACAGTTGCAAACAGAGAAATATAGAAGAGCAGATGTATTGATGATTTCTGACTTTATTATCCCGAAACTTGAATCCAAGATAAAGGAAGAAATCAATAATTTTAGAGATAAGGGAACGACATTTCATAGTTTGGTTATATCATCCGTTGGCAATCCACAAGTTTTGAATATATTTGATAATAATTGGATTTATACCCTCGGAGATTATGAATCATTTAAGCCCATTTTAAAAAATATTCGATATTTGGGCGTAGATAATAGATGACAGAAATTTGAAAGATAAAAGTAATTAACTTTATTGACGTTCTGTCAAAATGACGTTGCAATTTCCACAATTTAACCAAGCTCGCTGAAAAGAGTTGAGATAAGTTAATAACGGTGAGTAAGTAGAAATAAAAAAATCGATATTAATTAATAAAAATTTTACGTTGCTGAAAGTTTCTTATGCAGGCGGAATATATCCGGTATACTCAATAATCCAATCGCCTAAATCTGTGTCTATAATGAAGTCAACAAAGTCTTGTGCACTTGCATCTAACCCATCTTCTGAAATATCAGGGGGGTTTGCAATATCTGGTCGGAACAGTAAGTAGATGTCTCGTGACATTGGATATTCTCCATTTAATGCAGTTACAGTCGTTGGCGTAACACCTTCAACATCAGTAGCTTTTACACCAGAATCTACATAACCAATCCCAATGTAACCGATTGCGTTTGGGTCAGATGACACTGCATCATATACTGCACCATTAGAAGCGAGTGCTGTAGCCCCATCTGCATAATCCCATTCGTCACCTACACCAGTGAACTTTTCAAAAGTATCTCTGGTTCCGCTACCAGATTCTCTGCAATAGACATTGATTGCATCACTCGGTAAACCTGTATCTACTTGGTCCCAAGTTGTAATGGTTCCGTTGAAAATCTTCGTGATTTGTTCAATGGTTAAATCTAAATCAGCAGCTAATCCGCTTGAAGTCACTACACAGATTGCATCTCTTGCAACGGTTTCATTGATGACGTTTGGATATGTTTCCGTATCTACTGAGCTTGAAGCCATACCAAAATCAACCTCAGGCATATATCCGTTTGCGGAGGTTCCATTCATGGCAGTTTTACCATCAGTAGAACCCGTTGCAGACACTGCTATTGATACTTCAGGATTAAACATCTCATATAATTCAGCTGCTGCAGAAACAATAGGAAATACGGTTGTTGAACCGCGCACATATACTCCGCGCAGTGCTCCTTTTGAAAATTGCGCATAGGTCATATAGTCTCCAGCACCTTCCATATATTCTCTACCCGTTTTTGTCATCATGAATTGAATGAAGCCATATAACTCAAATTCAGGATAACCTTTCCAGACGATATAAACGGGAGTATCACCAGTTGTGTTGCAAATAATAAATTCATTACAATCTGCGTCTTTTTGTCCAGATGATAGGGGTGTTGTCGTTAAGGCTATGGTGGATGACCCATCTACTACATCACTGACTGCTGATGTCGTATTTGACTGAATAATATCAGCATCTGGTGCAATTTTTTTATATTCATTGACCATTGTTGAAGACAAATCACCTAATGCTTCACTACTCTCAAATACAATGGTATCTGGTTCGTCTGGTGCATATAATCCAAACCAATTAGTTAAAAAACCTGATACCATTACCGCACCGATAGCAACAATAGCAATGATTTTTACAATGTTTTTTGTTTTCTTTTCCATATTTATTATCACTTTTTGTCGGATAATGTATTAAAATTTAAACAATCTAAAAATAACCAATTAATTAGTTAGTTTTTGATTAGTTTCAAGTGAGATCCATTTTTTCGTACTAATAAAGAATTTCGACTTAGAATAAATCTCTCTATATACTACTAATGGATTTATATAGAATCACCTACCGTTCTATAGTTTCTATATTTCTTCTAATTATTAACTCGTTGATAACCGCCAAAACTCAAATCAATTTAAGAACAACTTCTAAAATTGGAAAGAGTCCACTTCACTGAAACTTTGGATCAAATTTCCAACAGAGTCTCGCCATCTCTATAATAGTATTGACTATCTATATAGAACTATATTCATATATAGATCTCTGATTATCTTTACAGATAGAATAAATGCAGAGGATTACGATTTAAACATAGATTTCGATTTTAATATAATAAAATTCGACTAAATCATAAGTTGTGTGAGAATTTGAGTGCAATTGAATCGCTAAAGATAGGAAAGGAATTAATGTCATTAATAAACACAAACGATCTCTGTTTATGGTATGACGATAAACAAGCATTATTTGATGTATCATTTAAAGTTATTAAAAATAAAATCACTGCATTGATTGGACCATCAGGATGTGGAAAGAGTACATTAATTCGTTGCTTCAACCGAATGAATGATGTAATTGACAATGTAAAAATTAGTGGAGAGATCCAATTTAAAGGAAAAAATATTTTAGATCGACATTATGAAGTGACAAGTTTGCGGAAACGTGTTGGAATGATTTTTCAAAAACCGAATCCATTTCCAATGTCAATCTACGATAATATCGCTTATGGACCCCGTATACATGGAATAAAAAAGAGGCAAGAATTGGATAAAATTGTTGAAAGATGTTTGAAGTTAGGAGTTATTTGGGATGAAGTAAAAGATCGATTGAAAGATTCAGCCTTGGGGTTATCGGGGGGTCAGCAACAACGCCTTTGTATTGCAAGAGCTCTTTCGATAGAACCCGAGGTAATACTCATGGATGAACCAACTTCTTCTTTAGATCCTATAGCAACCGCCAAAATAGAAGAATTACTTCTCGAATTAAAGAAGAACTATACGATAGTTATTGTTACACACAATATGCAGCAGGCTGCGCGTATTTCTGATTATACAGGATTTATGTATCTTGGAAAAATGATTGAATTTGCTAAAACGCCTCAATTATTTGAAAATCCGCAGGAAGACTTAACTGAACGCTATATTACTGGTAGGTTCGGTTAACTTAATTTTTAGTCATAATTGAAGGATAGTATATATTATGTGTGCAGTTAAAACTTCTGAAGCCTTATTGGACGTATTAGATACAGATGCAGATATAGTTGAAAAAATAAAAAAATCAAAAACAAAACGATTCGACCAAAAATCAATTCGAATTTTCATAACTATTGCAGGAATCATTTGTATATATATTGTATTCTTTCTAATCGGATTTCTCCTTTCTTCTGGGCTCGAATGGTTTGAATTGAAACCATTAAATGAGTTATTTATAGGTGACTGGAATCCCGAACAATCATTAGATAATCCTGATATAGAGGGCGTCTACAACACACTTTATTTAATTTATGGTTCCGTGGCAGTCACTATTACGGCTATGACAATTGCGCTACCTTTAGGGATTTCTTGTGCTATTTTTATTGCGGAGATAGCAAATCCACGATTTCGGTCATTCTTAAAAACAACCATTGAATTACTTGCTGGAATTCCATCGGTTGTTTTAGGGTATTTTGGATATACGACGGTTAGCAGATTTTTCCGCGAGAATTTAGAAGGTGCAGGTTCAGGTTATAATACACTCACCGGTGGTATAATTTTAGCTATGATGTGTATCCCAATTATTGTGACAGTTACGGAAGATGCCATAACAGCAGTACCTCAAAAATATAGGGATGCCAGTTTAGCTATAGGTGCTACCAAATGGCAAACTATTTCCAAAGTGACAGTTCCAGCAGCTTCATCAGGGATAACGGTCGCGATAATATTAGGTTTAGGACGCGCATTAGGGGAAACTATGGCAGTTATTATGGTTTTGGGGAGCAATGCAAACATTCCAGAACCCATATACAACCTCTTAC
>WJKO01000759.1 GCA_014729055.1 Promethearchaeota archaeon
GTCATAGATAATATTGGTCCGCGCTATGCAGGCTCCAAAGAGGAAGCTTTAGCAGCAGAAGATTTAAATTCAAGATTAAGTGAGTTTTCCGATGATATTATGAATGATAAGTTTGAGGTCTTTCCAGACTTATATCCTCAAGGATTGATTAAAATAGCAGTAATTATGGCTATTTTTAGTTCCTTATTTTTCACAATGACCAGCCCGATCAATTTAATCGCACCTTTAGGATACACCTTAGGTTTGATCGTTTTCTTTTCTAGCCTATTTCTAATGAAGGAATGGTTCGCCTTTCCGTTTAAAAAAGCAAAAAGCACTAATGTCGTTGGTAAGATTAAACCACGGATTAATAATGAATCAATTAACGGTAAAAAAAAAATAATAATTGCGGGACATTTGGATTCAGCGAATGAAATGAATATTGTCAAATTAGGTGATTTAATCGGCACAGTATCTATCATTGGAGCGGTCTGGATTGTTATTTCTATAATATTGGCAATATTAAAGAGTATTTTAGTTTGGTTGGCTCCATCTATTGTTTTAGGACAGTGGTTTATATTTCAATTTAGTTATATAGATCTCATCTGGGTCATCACCGCTTGTGCTGGAATACCTTTACTTCTTTATTTAGAATACGCTTATACAGGTGATGAAGTTGTTCCCGGAGCCAATGATAATCTTATATCAATAGGAATCGCGTTAGCGTTAGGTAAATATTTTTCACAAGAAGAAAATCGATTACATAATGTTGAACTTTGGGTTGGAGGTTTTGGAAGTGAAGAATGCGGTGAACGGGGGTCATGTGCCTTTGTAAAAGAATATGGTCCAAAAGGTGAGCTTGATAACGCGCTAGCCGTTATACCAGAGTCTTGTGGTGCGGGATCCAACCTTGCAATATTAACGCGAGAACGAATGCATCTTGCCCATCATAACATTGAATTATGTAATAAAGTCTTTGAGGGGTACAAAAAATATAAAGAAGAATACGGAGATGGAGCATTACCTTGTAAGGTCTGTGAGCTTCCCTATAGCGCATCTGATGCGGGTAGGTTCTCGTTAAAAGGATATAAAGCAACCACCATTTTGGGATATATGGGAAAGTTAATGAAACCAATCAATTGGCATCAAACCAACGATTCGTATGAATCTTTAGAAATGAAAACGATAAATGCAGTGATTGAAATATATAAAAATTTTATCAGAATAGTGGAAAAAGAATTAGAAGAATGATAGATAAATCTGAACTTTATCATATGCTTCTTCTAATCATTTAAGATCTTCGAATAATATTTCGTAAATTTTTTTATCCATTTATCTACTTCCCCGTCCCCCTTTGTCCGTATTGTCGGGAATCTAAATAGCCTAGCAACCAATTTCTCAGTTACTGGTAAACTATGTTTATCATAACCCCGTTCTTGGAAATAAGGTTGCTGATGAATAAGCGGATACCTTGTTGGATTAATATGCAGCAACCCCATTTTCAATTTATTTAGAAGGTTATCCCGTGGGATTCTTGACTCGTTTTCTTGATAATCCATCACGTTTTCGTAATATACTCGAGCTATATATGATGGAGGACGATAATCTATGAAACCGGGCAACTCTCCAATGGCTTCGCGCATTTTTTCAGTATTCTCTGTAATAACCTTATTATAATTATCATAATTCTTTAGCAATTCACGACCTATTGCCGCATGGAGAGGACTCATACGAAACTTAAAACCCAGAGACGTGGTACCGTATTTTTTATATTCCCCATCCAATTTTTTTGCACGGGTATAATGTCCCAATGCCGTTCCACGTTCAAAGAATTCTTCATTATCAGTAAGCATCATTCCTGCTTCTCCCGCAGGTAACAATTTCGTCCCTTGAAAAGAAAAACACGAGATATGACCCAAATTACCTGTCATTTTACCTTTATATGACGCCCCGTGTGAATGGCTCGCATCTTCAATTACATAGATATTGTGTTCTTCTGCTATTTCCATGATGGTGTCCATTTCGCAAGGCAAACCCCAAAGGTGAACTGGGACTATGGCTTTGGTCTTATCCGTGATTTTCTTGCTAATGTCCTCTGGATCAATATTGAAAGTATCCGTTTCTACCTCTGCAAACACAATTTTTGCGCCTTGAGCAGCAGCAGGCATAGCAGTCGCCCAATAAGTATACGAAGGACAAATAACTTCATCTCCTGGTTCGAGTCCAATAGCAAAAAATGCACTATATAGTGCAGAAGTGCCATTGATTTCGGGGATACAGTATTTCGTACCAATATATTTCCTAAAATCCTCAGCGAATTTATCCACTATCTTATCAACGCTAATTTTGCCTTTATCCAATAATTTCATTACGGCTTTCTTGGCTTTCTTAGGTACAACTGGCCATTCGTAAGGTCCTGGTTTTTTTCCCATTTATCTTCACATTTTCTTATTTTAGATTAATGAAATCTCTTATCATCAAGATTGCTTTCGTTAAAATTATATTCGTCAACATTGTTTTTTAAATATCGGTTTTCTTTATAGATTCGGATACGCTATAAAACCTTTTTTAATATTGCTATTGAAACCCGCGTTCTCATAAAATTTCGTAATATAAGGCTCCTTCCGACCAGATAACAACATCAATTTATAACAACCATGATTCCATGCGAATTTCTGCACATATTTCAGTAATTTTTTTCCGTATCCCTTTCTTCTATGGGCTTTTTGGGTAACTACATTTTCTAATAACCCATAAGGTTTCGCGCCCCGTGTAAAATTAGGAATAAGGGATAATGTACAAGACGAAACTAATTTATTATGAATGAATACGCCGAAATAATGAAAATGATTCGAATTTTGAATTTCATTCCAGAGCTTCTTTAATTTGTCCAGATCCGGCAAATCCGCATCTTTCTGATGGAGATGTTTATAAATCGCTAACAATTTTCCTAATTCTTCAGTCTTTAATGCTCTAATTTGCATGATTATTCTTCATCTAAACATATTTTAAATATAGAGTACTTTTAGAGAAATATAAGTATGAGCAAGAATAGACTTAAACACATAGATCGTCCCGAATTACTGGTTCCATTAAGTGGGTGGAAATCTCTCTATAAAAAAGGCAAAGTTCTTCAAAATGGAGACGCTTTTTATTTCGGATTAAAATCAAATTTCTCCATGCGTGCAAGAGCAAATAATTTCGAAACTAAAGACGTCGGAAAACTGTCTAAATTGATACATAAGCGCGAAAAAAAACTATATCTCTGTACAAATATTGTCATCTACAATAATGAACTTGAAGAACTTAAGAAAATCATCAGAGTTGCGAAAGATAATGAGATTGATGCAATTATATGTCATGATTTGGCATCCATAGAAATCGCGAAAAAAATCGGAATTCCGTTCCATATTTCAACTCAAGCAAATATCTCTAATTATGTATCTGCCCAATTCTATAATAAACTAGGAGCAGAGAGACTAATACTCTCTAGAGAATTGAATCTCAAACAGATAAAGGAAATACTGGAAAAAACAAATATCGAAATCGAGGTTTTTATACACGGCGCCATGTGTACAGCCATAAGTGGAAGATGTTATTTTAGCTCCGAAATAATGGGGCATGACGTCGAGTTTTCTGCGAACAGAGGCAGATGCGTACAGCCTTGTCGCAGATATTACAGGTTGGTCGGAGAAGAAAGTGAGGAAATAGAATTTGTTCGAGGAAAAGAAGGTTTATTCTTTAACGCTAAAGACCTATGCATGATTGAACATATAGAAGAATTGATGATTACGGGTATTCATGCATTCAAAATAGAAGGGCGCATGAGAGATCCTCTATATATTGCTGAAACTGCATCATGCTACAGAGAGGCTATAGATTCTGTATTAAATAAAACTTATTCACAAAAGAAAATAAGATTATGGTTGAATCGGCTCGAAAACGTATTTAATCGAGGTTTCCATACGGGATATTACTTTTCCCGCCCACACCTAAATGATATTCAGTTTACACAACGCGGCAATGTAAGTAAAAAGACCAAGCAATATGTTGGAAAAGTTACAAACTACTACAGAAAAAGCCAGGCTGTCGAAATAGATATGCATAGCGGACAGATTAGTCTCGGAGACCGTCTAATATTTGAAAATAAAGGAGACTTTTTTCATGAAATGGTTATTAAAAGCATGCAAGTAAATGATAGTTCGATAAAGATAACTGAAAATGCATCATCAGATAATCATATCGTCGTTGGAATCAAAGTTGAACAACGAATCCCCAAGAATGCCATGGTTTCGGTGTTAATAGAAAACAATTAATGAAAATTAATGAAAAACTAATAATAGTTTTTTGGTAATAATTCTTTTTCATCAATTTTTACATCAATGACCTTAAATCCTTTAGTATTGATTGCCGCTTCTATTGTGTTGTCAAGATCGCTCAGATCACTTACCGAATATGCTTTAGCTCCAAATCCGGACGCAATTGGTGCAAAGTCCGTTCTTGGTCGATCTGTATCGCAATATCTCCATTGATATAGGA
>WJKO01000760.1 GCA_014729055.1 Promethearchaeota archaeon
ATATCCACCATCTGCATTCTGTGCACTCTTAATCCAATGAGTCAGATTGTCTCTATGTATAGGTGGTGCCTTTAAATGTAGAACATTTAGAATATCGAGAGACTTGACTGCCCAATAAGTACTTTCGGTTGTGGACTGATTAGTATCAATAAGTCCTTCAAACATCCCCGAATATCCCCCGCCGTACCCACCATAAAATGATAGAAGATATTCTAAATCATCCCCAATTTTGAATCCACCATCATCATTCTGCATGCTGGAAATGTAATTTATTGTAGCGGCTTGATCTGGTCCAAAGTTCTCATTAAATCGCCAAAATATTTCATAGATATTCATCGCACAATATGTCGCGAATAGGGATGTGTTGGTCTCAGGTCTTGAGCCAAATCCCCCATTTCCTGGTTGGTAGCAATCAGTTAAAAAGTTTGTAATATTATCGACTTTAACAAGCGAGTCTGTTTCTTTTGAGATCTTTCCTGGCTTTGCATAATAAATTGCAGTCACACCCCAGTAATTTGCCTCGACTGTTGTTGAGCCAAATAAAGCATTCTGTGCTTGTCTTTTATAAAGCCAATCTTTATAATTTTTCTTAAACACATTAATTTGAGGATGTGGTGTCGAAATATGCGGTTCCAACAACTCAATTCCTTTCAAAGCAGCCCATCCCGATTGAAAGTCACTTATAAACTCGGGTGAAGGCTTAAATCCAAAACCTCCGTCCAATTTTGAACAATTTAAAATAAACCAATAACTTTTTTGTTCATTTGTCGGAACTGCATTTAGCTCATAAAGAGATGCCAAAGCATAATAAGTCGAAACAATATCAGACCCATTATTATAAAAGGCCTCATACCCACCATCTGTAGTATTATAGAGACTATTAAGATAATTTATGATATTCTGTTTGTCAAGAATATTATACGTCATTCCCATTTCCTTAAACGCTTGTATTCCATAATAGGTCGACTGTGGATCAACTTCGAATAAACTTTCATTCGTAAGAGCATAACCAGAAAATGCCAAAATTGATTGTAATGTCGAATTTATGAATCTTGAAATATTCAATTGATTTGTCGTCAATAAGGAATTAGCATTAAATCTTTTCGCTATCGAGATTCCCATATATGTGCTGATTATATCTGGCACTGAATCACTCATATTCTCAGAAATAAATTCTATTTCGGGGAACATTTGACTCATATCCATATCCATATCCGGTGTGGCTAATGGATTAAATTTAAAACCCCAACCATCGGCGGCTAAACAACTATTAACATAATCGATTGTTTTATTATTCTTATCATAAAACCATGGATTTGCTTGATCTAGCCAGGTTGAATTCAAATCGTCCATAATTTTCATCATTTGATAGGTTGAATGCATATTAGAAAAACCACCGATGTCAGAAAAACCACCGTCCGTATTCTGTTTTTCGTAGAGATATGTAAAGAAGAAATCAGGATTGCCTTGAAATATCATTGTCGGATTATTCCGTGGATCGACCAATTTAGTCCCAGTAAGTAAACTACCATCTGACCAATTCAAAGAATCCACAGCCCGAAAATTAGACTCAAAATCTGTTTCTATGAATAAGCCACTTTCGGGATGTTGATGAGAAGCCGAAAACATAGCACCATGTTCCTTAAGAACCGACACTTGACCTGGTTGTATTAATTCTCTCTTTGGTATATTTAACCCTAAGAGTAATAGTAACGGTGTTCCTAATATTATCGCAATAACAAATAATGGTTTTAGCTTGTTTTTCAAATCTCTATTCATCAGTGTCCTCCTCCTTGTTCAAATCGTTGCTCGCGTTCTTCTTCTTCTTTAATTCGAATCTGAAAATACCGACGAAAAGTTGCTTCATCTCTGCTTAAGCTTATAATCTTAATATCATTATGAATGCAATACTCGACTAATTTAGACAAGTTAATGTCAAAATCTTCCATAAAGACTTCTAAAATCTCATTTCCAGAACGCATAACCTTTTTTACTGGCGCGAAATCTCGAACTTTGTTGATTTTATTCCTATCTAAATCTTCTATTGTCAACCGAGCAATCTGACCTTGACTTGGTAACGAACTGATTAAACCCTTAGGATCTCCATATTCTAATAGTTTTCCAGCTCTAAGTATTGCAACGGTATCACAAATGTGAGCCGCTTCAAGATCATGAGTAATAATCATCATAGTTGTACCCGTGTTACGGTTGATTTTTTTTAGATAAGATAATACATCATACCTCTTAGCAGCATCGACACCCGTTGTGGGCTCATCAAGAAATAATATGTCAGGGTCATTAATCATACCAATGGCAAAAGATAAACGCTTCTTTTCACCGCCGGACAGACTGCGCGTTTTATTATACCATGTGTCTTCTGGAACGTCAAGAATTGATAATAAATCTTGTGCTTTCTTAACTGCTATGTCTTTATCAATTCCATAATTGCTAGCAAAAATCTCTACATTTACCATCGGTGTTAGATCATAGTATAAATTTAGATTTTCTAATTGAGGAACATATCCTATTTTTGATAATAATTCACGATGATTGCTTTTCTTCTCTGGAGAGATTTTTGCAACGGTAACTTCTCCTTCCCAATTCTTTTTCGGAATCTGGCATGTTAACACACGAATAATTGTCGTCTTTCCAGCACCAGAGATCCCCAAGAATCCATTTATTTCACCCTTCTTTACATCAAAGGATACATCTTTTATTATTTGTTTCTCGCCCAAAGGAAAGCCGACATTGAGGTGCTTTACGGAGATCTTTATCTCTGAACTGCTCAATTCACTATTCTTAGTAGCCATCTCTTCTACACCTCATACCTCTTTCTTTTCATTATCAGAAACGTTATCAAGATTAAAGCTGCAACTAACGCCATTAAACAGAGAAAATCAAATCCAAAAAATCCTTTCCCTTTAGTAACAATACCACGAATCATAGGATCTCCGTGGGACAAGGGAAGAATATACGCAAATATCTGCAATGGTAAAGGCATTGCATCAACTGGAATGAAAATTCCACTGAGCAACACTATAACTATAAACAACGCAAAGAAGAGCTGATTTGCTTCTGTTTTTGTGTTGGACAGAGTACTCACAAATATTCCCAAACTAAGCCCCGTCATCCCAACAGTATATAACGCAATCCATAGCTGTATTAGACTACCTCTACAATATAACCCCGTCATTAAACAAACTACCATTATTGTCGTTACTTGAAATGCCAGTATCATCATATATGTAATGTATTTTGATAACAGTATTTCTTCTCGCTTCGCAGGACTCAATAATAATCTTGGTATGGGTTTCTCTTGTACGACCACTAAAATGGTCAACACCATCGAAATTCCAAATATTATGAAACTTAGCGTTAAAGTTATATTATAATTATATTGAAAACTATATTCTGAAGGAATACTAAACTCTTCATAGGTATTATAAACGAATTGAGGTGTTAAATTATTCAGATCGGTAAATGCAGCGATGCTATCTGCGACTGCGTTTAGATTCGTTTGAATATTCATAATATCAGAGGAATCAGGTACACTCTCGATAAATGCAGGCATTCCCCCTATTATCATCTCTGAAAATTCTACATTCAAGACTATGATTATCGAAATTTCTCCACTTAATAGCTGTTCGCGAGCTATTTCCATCGCATAAACCTCCTCTGAGGTATTATAAAATGCTAGGAGATCTAAAGATTCTGTATGATTATCAACCGCATCTAAATACGCAAATGTATAATTATCCCAAGTTGTTTCGACGTAGGAGTTTGGATTAACAAAAGAATTTGAATCAGAAGATATAACAACACACGGAATCGGAGGAGTTTCACCAGCTTGATTAATCATAAATGCGAATAAAAATATAACGGCTGGTGGAATGACTAAAGCAATCAATAAATTCATTTTATCCGTCCCTAAGAGTCTAAACTCTTTCTTAATCATCTTTTTAAGACGGAATAACCCAGTATCCTTATCACCAATTTTCTTCCCATCATTTATTGATTTATGTTTGTCTCTGCTTTTTCCTGACATATCTATACCTCCAGCTTCTTTAATTTAGTCTTTAATGCATATGCTATGTACGCGATCGCTAAGAATAAAATAGCTATCCCTAATACCACAGATAAATGAAATTCATCTATACCTAATCCTTTAAGAGCAATATTGGATAAAAGTTCCATCGAATGACCGAGCGGTAATATATCAATGAATACTCCCATCCAAGGTGGGAGCAATTCTGCGGGCATAAATCCAGAAAACATAACCAATACAATAAACATCATTAAGTAAATTTGATTAGCAACTTGCTCCGTAGTGCTGATAGCAGATATAAATAATCCCATCGTAACGCCACAGAAACCAGTCACTAACAAGACTAAATAGAAATCAAATAATGAGCCTAAACAATACAAATCAAAGATTGCAATCGCTGTGAATACCTCTGTAACTTGTAAAAACATCACAGCCGAATATGATATTAATTTACTAAGAACTATCTCTCGTCTACCCGTTGGAGTTAAAAGCATTCTGGGTAATGGACCTTCAGAGACAATAGAGAGAGAAGTGAGATTCATATCCAAACCTAAAATAATTAATGGTAGCATCATAGGAAGAGCATAATTCAAGATTTGTGTTTTCCATGATGGAACATCGAATTCTGTATATGGAATTACTTGAGTCATATTCTCTAGTAACCCCGCTTGCATTCTGAAAAATGCAAGAGGTTCCATTAAAGCGACTTCTGCTGCTTGCACAGCAGTCATATCAGATCCATCAATATAATACGTAATATAAATATTAATAGAGCCATTTTTAGAAGCTTCAACCACTTCTGAAAAATTTTCAGGTAAAATAATGTAGATGTCAATCACCTCGGATTTTAACAAATTTGAACATTCTGATTTTGCATTTTGAAATGAACTCTCATCCGTAGCAGTATAATTTGTTTTTAGCCCAAATGCCGTACAATTATTCTTTACAATAGACATAAAACTATAAGCATATTCTGAAGAGGTATTATCGGGAAATTCTCCACTACATTCAATTGAATCTTTACTAATAATTGACGCATTAAAAAAAGTCGTTGTTCCACCAGCAGTCAACCCTAAAACCACAATAAGAATTATTGGAATAGCAAATAGTAATACTAAACTACGTTTATCTGACCGAATTCTTCCAAATTCTTTCCTAATTAAACCACCCAGATCTGACATCAAACCACCCAGTTCAATACTATTATTTCAATTTTGAAAACTTAAAAATTTATACAATAGACCGTTGGATGAGTATGATTATCTAGTAGATATCGGTTTCTGCGGAGAGTTTTTTTATTAATAATTACTTTAACTCAGAGATTCATTTGTAATAGCGTTTCTTACTGCGATCTCGTTCAGCTAAAATCCATGAATCTACTGGACCTTCTTTTTGCAAAGCAAGTGATGCAATCCTCTCCATGATATAATCCGTTTGATCTCTCAATATATCTGCATTCAACTCTTCCATATTATCAAGATATATCGGCTTACCAAATCGTCCAATGATACCCGATTTTTTAGACCGGTAACTTCCATCTTTTTCGTAAGAAGTAGGATATGCTTCATGAGCCCCAATAGAGACTAAAGGAATTATTGGAACTGGTTGCTTTTGCAATTTATTTATTTTATGGTAAACCCGAGTAATTCCAGTATAGGCCTTCATGATTTTACCATTTTTATTATACATACCTTCTGGTGCTATCGCTAATATATGACCTTTATTTAATTGATCCACCATCCAATCGACAAGTTGGGCACCTTTACCAATTTTAGGTTGTCCACCATACAGCATGTGAAAATAGCGTTGAATATTGTCTTTTTTAAAATCACGATTATCGGCTATATATTTGAATCTCTTATTTAATAAACCACAAAAAACTGCAACTAAGAGTAGCGCGTCAGCCCCTGAACTATGATTGCCTGCTAATATATAAGGTCCCGTTTTAGGCACGTTCTCTTTACCAACTATTTTAATGTTGTTTTTAATTTTAAAATATAACCACCAGATTAGTGAAAAAAATCTAATATAATGATCCTTCAGTCCAAGATTGATGAATATTTTGGTAACTCTCTTCAAAACATATAGAAATCCCGTAGCATTCTTTTTTTTTGTCTTTACCATAAAAAGATCACAATCCGATCATTTATGTTGATTAATTTACACCGATATATATCCTAACGAAATAAAGAAAATAAAATTAACAAAAATTAACGAAATATCGGCTAAAAAAAATAAGATATAATTATTATTGGTAATATAAGTTAAAATAAATCTGGCTCTTCTTTTACTCGTTTTTGCATCTTTCAATAGCAAATCTTATATCTTGTTTTGATAAGATTCTTCTCTTTTCTTCCTTCGTTTTTAAGCTACCCGCATTTGTAACTTTTTTACCAACTTCAGTTAAATAAAGAATCAACGCTTCAATCGCATAATATGAAACAAGGTCTGCTTGC
>WJKO01000761.1 GCA_014729055.1 Promethearchaeota archaeon
GATATAACTCCAGAAACAATTACAAAACTAAAAGAAAAAGTTAATTCATCTGAATTTAAGAATATAGATGTAAAAATTGCTGATATTACTCAACCTTTTGATTTAGATGATAATGTCGTAGATGTCTGTTTTATAGCAACTGCTTTACATTGTATTGATTTAGAAAAACATGGCAAATTTATTTATAAGGAAATTAAATGTGTTTTAAAACCAGATGGGAAATTGGTAGTTATAGATTGTAAAAAAGAAGATGTATCTTTTGGACCTCCAATGAATATGAGAATTTCTCCAGAAGAATTAGAAAAGACATCAAAAAAATATGGATTTAAAAAAATCAAGTATACTGATTTAGGTTTCAATTATATGACTCAGTTTAAAGCAGTAGAATAGGATACAGAACAAAAGTTCTATCTCAAAATGTTACTAAAAGGATAATATCTTTACACCGAGTGGAATATAAAGCTTCCACTTTGTAAACATTTATATAGTTGTAAGTATTCTATTTTTCATGACATTTAAAGAGAGGTATCACAAAAAGAAGGCTGAATTATTAGATGATCCTGATGTGAATCCTGAAAACAGAAAAACGATCAAGAAATTTTTAGAGTATGAAGAATACAAATTAAAGAGAAAACAAGGTCTAAGTGAAGTTGATGAAAGAAGCTATAAGACTCTTGAATCTTATATAAGAAGGATAAGACAGGTCAATGAATGGTTAGGGAATAAAGACTGGAACAAGTTGAAAAAGTCTGACATAAAAAAGATGATTGATGATCTTGAAGATGGAGTGATTACAACCCATAAAGGGACAAAGCATTCTGATCGTGCCCAATTCTATCAGTTAATACAAGGCAAATTGTTTGATATTGTGAAAAAAAGCCAGTATGCAAAAGAGATATTTTCTGATTTTGAAGTCAAAGGAAGAGATGATGACCATAATGAGGTAAGGTTTATTGATGAAGGTCAGTTTAGAAAGATAGTTGATTGTGCAATAACACCTATACAAAGATGCCTCTTATGGTTAGCTTTTGATATTGGTGAAAACATCGGGACATTATTAGAGTTAGAAAAAGAAGATTTCAAAAGACAGACAAACCCTGACACTGGTGATCCTGAATATCTTGTGATACTGCCAAAACATAAACTGAAAAGAAGCAGGACCCCAAGGACAGAAATAACAAATTATGCTGACACTGTCAAATATCTTGATATAGTTTTAGATGATGTTAAACCAGCAGACAAAAACATATCTAATAAATGGATGAAAGACAGACCATTAAGCGAGATCCATAGTGACGACAAACTGTTCAAGTTCGGAATGAAAGCTGCAACATTGTTTTTAGATCGTGCTGTTGATAAGGCAAAGGTCAGATGTCAGCCTGGAGGACAAAAGGTAACATGGAAAGATCTTAGATCATCAATGGCATGTGACTGCCTAAAAAAAGATTGGAGTAGAGATGAAGTCAATTCAAGATTAGGGCATAAACCTTCGTCAAGAGTCATTGACAAATATATCAATTATTTGGCATTAGATAAAAGAAAGCCTCAAAAAAAGATCTATGAAGGAAACATGAAAAAACTTCAAGTGGAACTTGATAAGAATAAAGACACAAATAAACTTCAGGGTGAAAGGATCAAAAGACAAGAGGCTGATATAGAAGCCCTAAAAAGATCTCTTGAAGAAATGCAAAAGTACATGCAGACACAGATTGCTAAGGCTAAGGCTTAATTTGTTATCTTCTTCAGTAGTTAATTTTTCTGGAAAACATTTATATTGTTTATTAAACTCCCTAAATAATGGATAAAAAAAGAAGGAATATCTTAATCATAGTTATAATAGTTCTTTTATTGATAGCAATCTTGTTCTCTATATCTATTCTTTTGTCTACAAATTCAAATAATGATTCAACCAATAATGGATATGAAATCCCTGATCCCTCTAAAGATTATTGCGAAAACAATGGATATAATTATAAAATTAAAAACACAGTGAACGGAGAAAAGGGAATTTGTAAATTTCCTGATGGTTCAGAATGTGATTCGTGGAGTTATTTTTGCGGATGTACTAATGATTCAAGATATTGTGCAAGACAGTACTCTCCATGTGATTATGATTGCAAATAGAAAATGGAAAAGAAAATTTTTATGAGGTTTTTATTTTTTTTAGTTGGCATAATTTTTTTTATTTCTCCAGTAATGTCTATGCTTAATCCTTCTGAAGTCTATTGTGAAGAATTGGGTTATAAATATATAATAAACAAGACTGATGATGGTGATGTTGGTATTTGCGTAATTAAAGAAGATGTTATTGATTGCCAAAATGATGAAGATGGGGAGGAAAACTGTACAATTATTGAAGAAGGAATTAAATTCTCTGCGTGGGATTTTTTTAAGGGAAAGACAGGTGAAGAATATTCTTATTGTAGTAAACAAGGTTATTCTATTGAAATTCTCAATGATGGGAATAACTCGTTTTCAGAAGAATATGCTGCTTGTAATATTGATTTGCCTAAAGCCCTATCTTCAAACCAAGAAAAAAGAGATTTAAAGAGCGGAACAGAAATTGGTAGTGCAAGTATTACAA
>WJKO01000762.1 GCA_014729055.1 Promethearchaeota archaeon
GTTGTTGCCGTTGTATGAGTTCTAAGAAGAGACATTTTTGCAATCTTGGCACTCCAATTATATTTCCAACCAGTTGAACCCGATGATCCGCCATTTTCGTGCGTTTCTTTTACGGCATCTACCCATTTTTTTTCGGGTAATTTGCCCTCCTTTGGATTGGATAAATAGAATGTATCATGTAACTCTCGAGCGGGATGATCTTGCGGTTGATATAATGAATCAAAGTTATAGAATGCAGTTTCTACGATTGGTCCTTTGATTTCAATAAATCCCATTGATAGGAAAATTTCCCGAATTTGGTTGATTAGGATAGTCATTGGGTGGAGTTTCCCGGCATTTAATTTTGGACCTGGATTCTTGACCTCAAATGGTTTAAGTTTATCGATCTTATCTTTCCAACTACCATCATCGAGCATCTCGGGTGTAATTCTGGTAATATAGTCTCCTACTTCTTCAACTTGCTTTAGCTTAATATCTGTTCCCTTTTTGGTTAATGATATAATCCTTTGATTATATGAGTTTTTTGTAACGAATTTCCGTTTAAATAGGATCTTAATATCCTTCTGTAAAGATTTTGGTATATCTTTCTTAAACACGCACTTTTTATCTTTAAATTTTTCAAGTAATTTTTCAGTACTACTTTTTTTGGGTTTTTTCTCATAGAGAAATATTGTGGGCTGTGCTGTTGCTTTACTTTCTCGGGCCCATCCGTTTTTTTTCATATATGTGAGTCCAATAAAGAAGCGTTTTAGTTTCATACCAGAATTTTCTTTAAAATCGTTAATAGTATATTCATCACCATGTTCGACCAACATTTTATATAATTGGCGTTCTGGTAAGCCATTTTGTATGTATTCTCTCATTTCATTGGTCGGAATAAGCTCTGTAACAGCCTCCTCTGTAAATTTAACGAGTTTTTTGGTTGATAATTCATATACAGCTTGTGTCATTAAAACTTCATATTCCATATTCATTTTATCACACAATTCTCTCGCTTCAATAGGAGTTCCGACCTTTTTTAATATCTTTAATACTTTTATTGAATTTTCTTTTAATTCTATTTTAGCCAATGAACTCACATCTTACTTGCTTAATTGAAATACATCATATATTTTGATGTTAATTTTTGTTATTGTGGAAAGAATTAAAATTTTTCATAATAAATGAATTAAATTTGCGAAATCTTTAAGAAATCGTCGGATAATCTTATGTATTCACAAGGAATTGTTTACAATAGAATTCTTGAATTCTCTTAAAGAAGAATTAATGAACGAAGAAAAATAATTGTTCTTATGATAGATAAGATAATAACGGAGAAACTTATTCTTAGGATTCTTGCTTTTATGATGATTTTATTAGGAGCCATTATAGCAAGTTTGCCATTGGGTTTCTGGGATTTTTTAATTACATACCAATTTAAACCTACAGTCCGTCCTCTCTATCCAATATATTACGGATCTATCTTATTTGCGGGAATAATGATAATGATTTTTGGTGTTTTAGGTTTAAAAAAAACATTTCTTATTAAAATCAAAAAGGAAAAAGAAAGTAAGTTAGAATGGATATTGCCATTGCTCAGTATTGTTTTAGCCATAACTTTACCGATAATCGTATTATCCGTCTATGTAACTGTCAGTTATCTTATTGCGGATAAATTATATCTTTTAATCAAACTCGCATTATTTGCAACAATTATATTATCTGTTATTTTGACTTTTTCTGGCATCTCTACAATATTTAATCTCGTAAAAAAAAGAGGCACCGAGAAAGTCATAAAAATGGCGAGTGCAATACCGTTAATACTCCTCATTATGGGTGGGACTATTGCTGGGGTCTTATTTGGTCCTCCAGATGCCCAATGTCAGCCTTACCCTGAAGATTTGCCTTTTAAAACGACAATCTATAAACAAGGAGATTTTGGATATAATACTTTCAAAATTCCGACTATGATTACAGCCAAGAATGGTACGATTCTAGCGTTTGCTGAAGCTCGTGTTGAAAATCAAGAAGACTGGGGGAAAATGGACATGGTGGTGAGAAAAAGTTATGATGGGGGTTCAACTTGGACTTCGCTAAATGTATTGGTGTCTGAAGGGCAGCAGACGATTGGAAATACTTGCCCAGTAGTCGATAACACCACCGGATACATTTGGGTTATATTTTGTAAAGAAAATGATAGATGTTTCAAAATGCACAGCGAGGATCACGGAGAGACTTGGTCGGTTCCTATTGAAATAACAGAAGATGTAAAGCTTGATGATTGGGGTTGGTACGCGACGGGACCTACGCATGGGATTCAATTAGAAGATGGAACGCTTATGATTCCCGCAGATCATATAGTAGACCTGAAAATGCATGCACATGTCATTTTTAGTAAAGATCACGGAGAAACTTGGGAATTAGGGGGAAATGTTCCAGGCGGAGAGGAAGCAAGCATTGTTGAGCTAAAAAATGGCGACATATATATGAATGTTCGTCATGTGAAACCAGGCTACAGGCTAACTGCAATTAGCGAGGATAAAGGAATGAATTGGAAAAATATTTCTCTTGATTATTCCCTTCCAGATCCTGCATGCCAAGGGAATCTAATTGAAATGCAAAATCCACATTCATCTGGAGAAAGTATATACCTATTTTCCAATGCGGCGGATTCTTTACATCGGGAAAAAATGACGGTAAGAATAAGCTATGACGAATGTCAAACGTGGACGATTTCAAAGCTTTTATATTCTGGAATGGCATCTTATTCTGATTTATCTTTAATCAATTCATCAACCAACACCATCGGCTGCCTATTTGAAAAAGGATGCAATTATTATGCGGAAGAAATAGTATTCACACGTTTTACATTAGATTATGTCGAGAACTAAGACCATGGGTCACTTTATGGTCTCTTGGTTTACAATCAACAACTATTAAAATGATCGGGGTTTTATTTCTCTTAGAGCTGTAAGATTAATGTCCGATTCCAAATCTCAGAAACAAAAAAAGGCAAAGAAATCCTCTGATGCTTACGGATTAGGGAAAAAGGATCCACGGCTTGCTTATAAGAGAGCTCTTTATATGGGATGTGGATATAATCAAGAAGAGCTCAATAAACCGCATATTGGTATTGTGAATTCGTTTAATGAGGTTAACCCGGGGCATATTCATCTTGCTGAGTTAGCAGAACATGTAAAACTGGGTGTTAAAGAAGCTGGTGGAACGCCTATGGAATTTAATACTATCGCTATTTGTGACGGTATAGCTAATAGCGGATCGAATAGTAAATTCGTATTACCATCAAGAGATATTATTGCATCAAGCGTGGAATGTCTCGTTCAAGCACATGGTTTTCATGGACTAGTATGTATTGCTTCATGTGACAAAATAATTCCTGGTATGGTAATGGGAGCAATTAGATGCAACCTTCCTACAATTTTTCTTACAGGAGGTGTTATGGATCCCGCCGAAATTCCTAATATTGGCGTTAAAGTCACCTCTGATATCAAGGAAGCCATTGGAGAATGGAATGCCGGGAAAATAACCGATGAAGTATTCAATTTAATTGAAAGTATGACTTGTTGTACCCATGGGGCGTGTAATATGATGGGTACGGCAAATACTATGGCTTCCATAGTTGAAGCAATGGGATTATCGTTACCGGGTTGTGCAATAATACCCGCAATATCGAATGAACGAATACGACTTGCAAAAAAAACTGGAAAGCAAATTCAATATTTGGTAAACAAGGATATTAAGATTAGAGACATTTTAAATAAGAATTCTCTGGAAAATGGTATAAGAATTGCACTGGCTCTTGGAGGAAGCAGTAATATGGTTCTCCATACATGCGCATTTGCTTATGAGTTGGATATTTCATTAAATCACAATGATTTTAATGAATTATCAAAGTCAACACCTTTAATTGGAAAATTTAAACCTTCAACATCTCTCAATCTTAAAGATTTCTATTTAGCTGGTGGGGTTCCAGCCGCATTATTAGAACTAAAAAGCATCCTAAATATCGAAGAAATAACGGTAACTGGTGCCACTCTTAAAGAAAATTTAAAAAATGTAGTCAATCATAATAATAATGTCATACACAATTTGAATAATCCCATTTCTGAAGAAGGTGGGTTAGCTGTGCTAAAGGGATCTTTAGCGCCAGATGGAGCGATTATAAAACACTCGGCAGTTAATCCAAAAATGTTTAAACATACAGGTCCTGCAAAAGTCTTTGACTGTGAGGAAGAAGTAAAGGATGCTTTACTTAATAAGGAAGTAGAAAAGGGAGATGTTCTGGTAATTCGGTATGAGGGACCCAAAGGAGCCCCAGGAATGAGAGAACTTTCATTACCTGCAGCGATCTTAATAGGTATGGGTTTGGGTGATTCCGTGGCTATGATAACTGACGGAAGATATAGTGGTGCAAGTCGCGGACCTTGTATCGGACATGTGTGTCCTGAAGCATTTGACGGAGGACCTATCGCATTTGTGGAGAATGGGGACACGATCAAGATAGATATTCCTAATCGTACTCTTGATTTAATGATAGATGATCATATCCTGAAAGAAAGACGTAAGAAATGGAGAAAACCGAAACTAAAATATAGGAAAGGGATCTTATCTTTATACCCAAAAATTGTTTCAAGCGCAAAATATGGCGCCGTCTTAGATTTTAATAATAATAGATAGTTAGAGTAATATTTATCGTTCAATCTTAAAGAAAAAATAGGTAAATTTTTATAACAAATACATAAAAGACTAATTAGATGTGAATTTAGATGATTGAAGAATTAAAAGCAGAATTGCAGAAATTAGAGGATAGTAAAGCCGAAGCTCAACCTAAAATTGATGAATTAAATAAAGAACGAAACAAAGAACTTGCATTGGTTGAGCAAAGATATGATGCGCTAATTGCTAATGTTTCTAAAGATGTCGATGAGTTAGAAGAAAAAGTCTATAATGATCTCATAGAATCCTTTGAAAAAATTGTGATGCATGAATTTGATGCTAAAAGGAGCACCAATATATACCGAATAACGAAAAAACTTAAAGCTTATACCCAATTTGTATCCGATTTAGATATGTATCCAAAGGAATTGGCAGAAAAACTTCAACAAGTGGTCAGTCAAGAAATTACAATTGAAGATGTAGCGTACAATGTAGATAAGCTTAAAGGCAAATATCTTAAGTAATCAGTAGTCTATAGTAAAGGAAAAATATTTTCTTTAAGATCTAATTAGTTAAATAGCAGTAAATAATACTTATTTTAAATGTGAGCATCAATGGCAGATAAGATTAAAGTCGGAGTTATAGGATTGGGGAGAATAAGCTCTCTTCATTTACCTGCCTATAAACCAGAATCAAATATCAATGCGGAACTGGTTTCAATCTGTGATTCTAGTAGAAAAAAGCGAAAAAATATTGCAGCAGAATATCACATAGATTCAAATCATGTATATAAAGACTACAAGGATCTATTATCCGATAATACAATAGACGCGGTTGAAATATTAACACCTCACCATTTACATCATGAAATGACCATTCAAGCGGCAAAATCGGGCAAACACATATCATTACAAAAAGTACCCGCAATGACTCTTTCTGAAATGGACGATATGATCAATGTTACAAAATCTAATGATGTCAAATTTCGCGTATTCGAAAATTTTCGGTTCTATGAGCCATATATGAAAACTATGGAATTAATCCAAAATGGTGTTATTGGAGAAGTAGATCGTGTAGATTATTCTATGCTTGGCGGCATTTCGCTTTTAGGTTCATGGTCTGTTCCGCTTATGGCATGGAAGTGGAGAATTTCCGAAAAATCAAACTATAGATCTCCAAATGTGTGGGATGATGGTTATCACAAACATAGCATTATCGCGTGGTTTTTACCGGACAAAATTGAATCAGTATTAGCTTGGCAAGGGGCTTATAGAATAAAAGGAGTTATTCCAGTAGATACGCCGACAGTCATCATATATTCGTGTAAGAATAAATCAAAATATGGTGTTTGGAATATAAGCATGCATGACCATGTCCCTATGAAAAATAAATATTATGGATGCGATGAATTCGTTAAAGTCGTTGGATCTAAAGGATTAATTATGATTCCTGGCTGTACAGGTTCTCTTTATGAGGGTTGTGAGGATGGGGGTATAAAAGAAGGTGTCCATTGGGTCGGAAAAAATGGAGTATGGAAATCCGATTTAAACGTAGATACTGATTGGGCTTCTTCGTTTTTAAACTGTTCTCGAGCATTTATTGAGGGAATACGAAACGATACTGAAATACCTCTAATTCCAGAAGAAGCGCGATATATTTTAAAAATTGGGCTTGCTATACTTAGTTCAGTCCGAAACGGCTTTCGTGAAGTAAAATTAAAAGAAATAAAGGACGGTATCATAAAGGGACACAATTATATTGAGCCTTCGGTAGGAGAAACAGAAGATATAGAGAAGGATACAAAAATCAGTAAAGATACTGAGCAAGATGATATTGAGAACGGAACTTAATCTTTACATATTTCTTTTCTCTTTTTCTGTATTTCCTTCACTTCTTCACGCCCTAATTTAAAAAATTTCATAAATATTAATCCAATCCCCATCGCAATCGCTGGAAGTATTGTTGTTAAGAATTTAATTCCAAAAACATCATCCTCATCAAGAATACTGACGTCAATTTCTTCAAATCCTCGATATGAGAATACTATATTAATAGATAATATCACCAATATCGCCGCTAATCTGATAAAGATTGCATGAACTCCATAATATGATGCTTCTCGTCTACAATTCGTATTTAATTCATCTTCATCGGTAATATTTGAAATATTTCTATCGATAAAATATGGTGCTCCTCCAAGCCCAATACCCACTAAGATCATGAAAAAGATCAGAGATTCGTAATTTGGGGCAAAAAACATGAGTATAAAAGAGATACCCCACCAAATCATCGTATATATTAACCCTTTCCTTGAACCAACTTTTGAGTCTACCTTCTGCCACATTAAAACACCAATCGCTGAACTGAGAAAAGTTATTAGGAGTAATAGCGTTGTTGATCCCGTGTCCGTTCTATTCCAAACACCAGCAACATATATTTCAATGACAATTGGTAACAATGTAAATATATACCAGCACATTGTTGAACCCATTACGAGAATAAGAAATTTTTTATTTTTTAAAGATGTTTTTAAAGATTCAATAAAACTTAATGTATTAACCTCCTTGATATGCTCAATAGGGGGTTCTTTAACTCCATAAATAAGATGTATCAACATAGTGATAAAGATTAATATCCCCATAACAATACCTGTTATTCGGTATTGGGAAATAGAACTATCTGTGTCTACTATTAATTCGTCTATAAAAAATGTCGGTAATACAAAAGCTATCAGTAAGCCGACTATCATAATAATCCGCCGGCTAGCTCCTACTTCCTCCCTTTCCCTATTAGTTTGGAACATTTCGGGATATAATGACGTATGATTAATGGAATATGCTGTATAGAAAGTATCAAATAAACACATTATGAGGCACATATAAACTGTAGCAAGAATTTCGCTGTTTCCTGTTGGCAAAAATAAGAAAAACATTACTACTGACAACGGTACAAGCATTGCTACCATCCAAGGACGCCTCCGACCACCACCCAAATGACTTGTCTTTGTTTTATCCGATAATGTCCCTAAGATTGGATCATTAAATGCATTAAAAATTGACCAAATAATAAATGCTATCGTGATATAATCAAGATTAATTTTCAAAATTGATGCATAAAAAGGAAAGGTTAAGAACCAAAACCCTTGATAAGCAATCATATCGGTTATTTCTCCAATAGAGTATCCTAACTTCAATTTCATTGGAACGCTATTTTTCTTGCTTAATTCTTCAACCGATTCATCCGAGTTTTTCATAATATGAAATCTATCTATCTCACGAATAAAAAAATATCGGAAGAGAAATATAAAAGAATGAGATAAGATTAGACAAAATAATAGAAATGATATTTTAAAACGAGAAGAAAAGAAACATAAATAAAGGTTATAAAAATGAGTAAATTTCAAAAGACAGTATTCATAACAGGAGCAAGCTCTGGAATCGGTTTATCTACCGCAGTATATCTCTTAAATTTAGGACATAATGTCATTGGAACTTCGCGCAGTCCAGATAAATTATCGGTAAAACTCTTAGAAGAGCGTTATCAACGCGAACATATGAAGTATAAATTTCAAAATAAACAGAGAACAAAGGTTGTTGCGGTTAAATCGGTTATTCCCGACGATATAAAAACAAACCTTCACGAATTACTTGATACCATAAAATTCTATCAATTAAGCCTAGCTAATCGAGAATCTATAAATAATGCTATTAACAATGCTTGGAAAGAGAATAATGGTCAAAATGGCGGTATAGATGTATTAATAAACAACGCCGGGAACGGATATTATGGAGGTGTTGAGGAATTGCCAATGGACCTAGTAAAAGATCAGTTTGAAATCAATTATTTTGGACAGATCCGGGTTATTAAAGCAATTCTGCCATTGATGCGTCCAGTTGGGGGGAAGATTATAAACATTGCCTCAATAGCAGGATTCTTGGGTATTCCTTTCCAACCTCAATATAGTGCAACTAAAGCTGCGTTATTGCGAATGACAGAATCACTTCGCAATGAATTAAAATCCTATGATATATCTGTATGCGCCGTTTTACCGGGCAATATGAATACGTCTTTTAATGTCGAGAGCCTTAAGCTTCACCATCTAGGAGATGATATGACCAGCACGGATATAGAGAAAATGCTAGAATCTTTACCCGTCAATACAGATTCTCCATATTATGATGAAAATAAGAATGTATGGAGAGAAGTGATGTTAAGTTTGATTACAGCCCCCTCTCCGTTAAAAGTTGCGAAAAAAATCGCAAAAATTATTGGCAAAAAACATCCAAAGAGCCAATATGTCGTTGCTTGCTTTCTTGAAACTTTATTGATGAAATATATGCGCCATATTATACCTCATAGCATAGGGGTTAACTTAATCGGTAAATTCTTCGGATTATAAAAAAAATAAAAAAATTATTTCACTTTAAATATGAAGGTGAAAAATAAAGAGTGCAACTAATAATCTAGGTGCATTCACATGGATAAATTATCAAAAAAAGTAACTGCTGTTTTAGCACTTTTGTTAGCCATAAGCTATGGATTGTCACTTGCAGCTGCAGGTGTATCTGTTCCAGGCTGTGGTGGCGGAGACAGCCCATAAACTAATTACATTGGTTGTCTTTTTGTTCCATTTTTTCCTTAATTTCTACATTCTATTTATCAATCAATTGTAGTGGTCTTTAATTATGTGAATGAACAAGTTTTTTTTTGAGAAATCGCTAATTTTATACGAGAATTTATGCCAAAAATATATCGTATTGATCTTGCTAATAACGAAATAAAAAAAGAATCTATTCAATCAAGAAATCAATTAGAACTTTATGCAGGTCGTGCATTATCTTCAAAGATTATAGCAGATGAAGTGCCGCCTGAAACCGATCCTTTAGATTCAGAAAATAAACTGATATTTGCCACTGGGTTTTTAAGCGGTACTTTCGCCCCCAACTCAGGAAGGATCTCAATAGGGGCAAAGAGTCCCTTGACTCAGGGTATAAAAGAATCAAACGTGGGTGGAAGAGCACCATCAATTCTCGCAAAACATGATGTTCGCGCTCTAATCTTGGAAAAGATGGCAGAAGAATGGAAAGTGATTCATGTCTCTGAGAAGGGTATTAAAATCTTACAAGCAAATGATCTGGCAGAATTAGATAATTATGAACTCGCAGAGAGACTGATTGCTAAATATGGAAAGAATGTAGGAGCATTTACCATAGGAAGTGCGGGTAATCGCTTATTTTTAAATGCTTCAATTGCCTCAATTGATATGCAAGGATATCCTTCCAGACATGCTGGGAGAGGTGGTTTAGGTGCGGTTATGGGCTCAAAAAAAGTCAAAGCAATTGTATTAGAACCCCCTAAACAGAATAAAATCAAGTATTATAATCAATCAGAATTTAAAAACTACGCTGTACCTTGGTTTAAAGAATTAAATGAGAGTAAAAGAGTTTTCTCAAAATATGGAACTGCTATTGGTGTTTCTGGAATGAGTGAAACTCATGGTTTACCTACTCAAAATTTCAGGCGTGGATCTTTTAAGGATGTAGAAAAAATCTCTGGTGATGCTTTACATGATTTTTTAGAGGAGAATAAAGGCAAGTTTAGTGTTGCATGTAGTCCTGGATGTGCTATACGATGCTCAAATATTGTTTATAACAAAGACGGAAAACACATAACTTCCAGTTTGGAATATGAAACAATTGCAATGAACGGCTCCAATCTAATGATCAATGATATTGAAAAAATTGCTTGGATTGATCACTATTCTGATGACATTGGTATCGATTCTATTGAATGTGGAAACACAATTGCTATGTATATGGAAGCGGGAGATATTGAATGGGGTGACGCTGATGCTGTTATCGAACTCCTCAAAGGTATTAAAGAAAATAAACAGAAAAGCTTAGATCTGGGTTTGGGTTGTTATCGGTTGGGTAAGAAATTAGGAATAAAAAGAATTCCACAAGTGAAGAAACAAGGATTTCCTGGATATGATCCGCGATCTTATAAAGGAATGGGAATTACATACTATACGAGCCCAATGGGAGCAGACCATACGGCAGGACCAGCAATTATCAATAGGAAAGCATATAGTGACAAGGAATACAATGCATCCAATCCTTGGGATCCTAAATATAAAGTTCTGTTGTCCAAAGAATTACAAATCTTCATCATGATTTTGGATTCAATGGGATTATGTTATTTCGTCGGGCCATCATTTGAGGTTACAAAAACTTTATCTCATCTATTA
>WJKO01000072.1 GCA_014729055.1 Promethearchaeota archaeon
GATATGTTTGGAGGTTTTCAAGACGAACCCAAAGCAAAAGTTCATGGTGTTGCTCACATAACTGGTGGAGGAGTGCCAGGAAAATTAGGAAGAATTTTAAAACCAACAGGATTAGGAGCAACAATTTCAGAACCTTATTCTCCAGCTGAATTAATGTTATATTGCCAAGATAAAGGTAATGTTCCTGATGAAGAAGCATATAAAACATGGAATATGGGACAAGGAATGATTATCGTTACTCCTGAACCTGAATCTGTTATGGATGTTGCTAGAAATCATAATTTGGAATCAAAAGTAATTGGCCAAGTTGAATCAAATCCTGGAATAAGAATTTTAAATTCCGGAGCGTATTCACAAAATCAATATTTAGATTTTAAATAAATCTTTTGCCCTTTATTCTTTTTCTTTAAGGAACTTCGTTCTCGATAGACGGCATTTTCAAAAACTCAAGGGCACGTTGCACTTTCGCTTCGCTCACCCTCATTTAACAGGGCGATGTTAAATGCAATCGAGAATGAGTCCTAATTTTTAGAAAGGGTGGGCACAAAAAGAAAACTTTATTAACTTTAACAATTAATGTGTTAGTAATATGTTTATTCCAGGACAATTAATATCAATAGTAACTTTCCCAGGGGTTATTTTTCATGAACTTGGGCACAAATTATTTTGTGATTGGACAGGTGTAAGGGTTCAAAAAGTGTGCTACTTTAGATTTGGCAATCCTGCAGGATATGTTGCTCATGAACACCCTCAAAATTTTAAACAATCATTTTTTATTTCTGTTGGACCTTTTATTACAGGGACGATTTTTGCATTGTTATTCTTTCTAATCTCAAAAATATTTCCAACAGAATCAGGGATTGAACTATTATTTATTTGGATTGGTGGTTCAATCGCTATGAACTCTTTTCCAAGTTCGGGCGATGCTAAAGTATTATGGAAAGAAACAAATAGACACACCAAAGATAATTTTTTGGCAGTTATAGGATACCCTTTCGCATTGATTATATGGATAGCTAATATCTTGAGTGTTATTTGGTTTGATTTAATTTACGCTGTTTTACTTTATAGTTTAATCAATCCTCAATTATGGATATCCTTTTTTAGTTAGTGCCCACCCTTTATTCTATATTTTGATTGCTCTTCGAGCTTTAAGACGGACTCATTCTCGACTCTCTCCGCTTCGCTCCGAGCCACATTGCATTCTCCTCCCTACGGTCGTCGGGGCATTTAACAGGGCCCGATGTTATATTCAATCGTCGTGTAGATTTATTAAAAAGGGGAGGTCGTCGCCATCCCTTCGGGATAGATAGCCAAAAACTTCGTTTTTGAAATTTATAGAAATAATATTTTTTCCCACCCAAACTTCAAATCAAACCGAAGCTAACAATACTTTTATATACTAGATAATGTAGTTCAATAATATCATGGTTAGAGAATTTTTTAAACCAAATTGGAAGAAGATAGTATTAACAATTCTGCTTCTGTTAATTACAGGATTTATGGCTTTTAAGCTAATGTCTGTAGGTCTTTTGAATACACTTATTCCAGTAGTAATGGTACTAGGATTTCCTTTGGTTTTTTCACAAATGTTTGGTCCAATAGGTTTGATTGTTGGTTTAATATTGGAAATTTTTTGGTTATATCTTGTTTCTTGCATTTTGATAAAAATCCTCACATTCCTTAAAAATAAATTATTGTTAATAAGATGGGATGCGAAGAAATTCATTGTATTATGTTTTATATTAATTATCGGATTTTTAGTCTATGGTTTCTTCAATTTCGGATGGAGTGATGTTTTGATTGCAACTGCTGATGATAGTGGTGCAACAGTTCAAGGAGTAAATAATATAGCTAAAGCTAATAACCAATTTGCTATTGATCTTTATAGTGAAATAAATAAAGATTCTGATGAAAACATCTTTTTCTCTCCTTGGAGTATTTCAACTGCTGTTGCCATGGCTTATGAAGGTGCTCGTGGAGAAACAGCCAACGAAATTCAAAGCGTTTTCCATTTTCCAACAGATGACAACTCAAGAAGATCTTCTTATGCTAAGATGTTAAATACATTGAATAAAGCAAGTGGTAAATATAAACTCAGTACAGCTAATGCAATATGGTTGCAGAAAGATTATCCCTTCTTGGAAAATTATAAAGACACCATAAGCAAATATTATCTAGGTGAAATCAAAAATCTTGATTTTGTAAATAACCCAAGCGGTGCAAGTTCCGACATTAACAAATGGGTTTCAAAAAATACAAATAATAAAATTTCAAACATTGTTTCTCCAAGCATGTTTAATAAAATGTCTCGTGCTGTTCTGACAAATGCAATATATTTCAAAGGAAAATGGGAACACCAATTTGACAGAGATGATACAAAACCTGAAGATTTTACACTTCAATCTGGCTCAAAAATAAAAGTTCCAATAATGAGGCTTACAGATGATGAACTAGATTTCAATTATGCTGAATATGATGGAGTGCAAATTCTCGAAATGCCATATCAAGGGGATAAAATATCTATGCTAGTTCTCCTTCCAAGAATAGATATAAATGATCCAATGCTTCAAAGAAGATTTGAAAGGGAAGGAATTGAACCTCAAACAAGTGATATGACTCAATTAGAATCAACATTAACCGAAGAAAAACTTCAAGAATGGAGAAACAAACTAAAGCCTGAAACAGTTTATATTTACATGCCTAAATACACTTTTGAAACATCATATTCATTATCAGATTACCTTAAAAGCATGGGAATGAATTTGCCTTTTACTTGGCCTGGTGCAGATTTCTCTGGAATGGATGGAACTAATTTGCTTTATATAGATAAAGTGCTACATAAAGCCTATATTGATGTTTATGAAGAAGGAACAGAAGCAGCCGCAGCAACTGTTATTAGTATGATGGCTGGAGCTGCAATGCCTCATTATGTAGAATTTAGAGCAGACCACCCATTTATATTCATAATTCAGGAAAAAGAAACTGGAAATATCTTGTTTATGGGAAGAGTAAATAATCCAACTCAATAATTCCCACCCAAAAAATATTAAGTAATTCTTTTCTTTTTAGAAAAAAGAAACAAAAAGGCGACGACAACCCCAAAAAAACTATAGACACGACGACTTTGAGTTTTCCCTTCGGATCGTTGCACTAAAAATCAAGTCCTAACGGACGAGCATAACAGGGCCGATGTTAGTTTCAATAAGCGGGCGAGCTAGATAATAAATTACAGAATTATTTTGAAAGGCAGGCGTTCTAAAAAGAAAAAATTGTCTATACCTAATATTGCTTCAATGCAAGTGTAAATTCATCCATTCTTCCACTGTCAGCAGCATAAATCTTTGCTTTCCTTCTTAAACTTTTATTTCTCATTACATCTTCTGTAAATCCATAATTTTCACAAATTCTTTCAACATCTCTATATATCTTTTGTTCAATTACAGAAGATGCTGTTCCAATTGCTGCTATAGTTCCAGTCATTAATAATGAAGCAATATCCATAGAACTAATTCTTCCATCAACAAGTGCTAATCCTGCTCCTGTTCCTGCTAATGCATAAGTCGCAGGAACTAATCTATTTGTTGATGCAACTTTTGCAAATTTGACAATTTTTTCTAATACCATTTTATCTCCTTACAAATAAAATATATAGCATATTTATAAACTTTTTGGTTATGTTACTATTTGTAAAATA
>WJKO01000763.1 GCA_014729055.1 Promethearchaeota archaeon
GAGATAAGAAAGTAGCAAAACGATTCTCCAAGTGGCTAAAGTAGGAGGAAAAAAAATGAACAAATTCAAAAAATTTGATGAAATAGAAGAAAAACTAATGGACGAAATCATTAACGATTTCTCCAAGCTCATGGAGTCATCGGATTTAAGCACCAATCAAAAATTGATGCTCCTAAGAAATCAGAAAAAGCGATTTGAGACTCAAGAGGTGCCTTTTATTCGAATGAGAGAAGTGGATCGGGGACTCTTTGATCTACACGATCTCGGGGTAAAAGCTGAGTCTTTTTCGAAAGTGGCATATAAAGACGTGAAAGTTGACATTCTTTATGAGATGCTGAGGGAACAAGATGTGATTTTGCAAGAGGTTGCACTTACAGACCACGATTTTGATGAATCGGTGACCGATGAGGAAGTCAAGAGGGTTAATTCCGAACTAAACAAAGCAATCGACGATTTGTGGCATAACCATTACTCTAATCTAGCAGTTGCATTTTCGTTCTATGGCATTCTCGAAGAATTTTATAGCAAAACGGGGCTTATATATTTTGTCCGGCAGAAGAATTCACTCATGGACCTTATGATCAAATACAACTCAAGATTTGACCTTGTTGCCGAAAAGACCGGCATGTATCTGATTTACAGCGTTACAGCCATGATAGACAATTTTAAGTCCTATCTCGGCAGTGCAGACTATTCTAAGCATTTACAGCTGCAAAGAACTGCACAAGTGAATGTGACATCACGAACAAATTGTGTTTCCAATCCTTACGAGGGATATCTTAAAACATTCACCCCGCATGAAACCGAAAATGCCGTAAATGTTAACGTCGTCAAAGTCACGGACATAGATATTGACCCAAATGACACAAAAACGTTATCTCAGCGTTTAGTAGAATTGAAGACATGGTTTGACGTAATAAAGCGTAATTCAGAGGCAATTTACACAAGAATCGAGAAAGAGTTAGAATACAATATAAGTACGGGGCAAGTATCAGGCGAACTCACAAACGAGAAAATGATGGATCTCATCAAAAATACGAGATATTTGCGGCCGTATTTTGAAAACATCAGCAGTTACCAATCAAAACCGCGTATTTTCCTGTCTTCATCATTTAAAGCATACAATTTTGATGAAAACGCGGATATTTTGGGAAAAACAATCAAGACGATCAATTTTCCGCCTGGTGTATCCAGAGATCTTATCATAAAAACGGGTGAAAAAACAAAGGAAGGGCGAAGCAAGACAAGCACTGTGTTTGATTCCAATTCTGAAGAGTCAAACGCTGAATTTACCAATGAAGCGGAAAACGAAAGAGAACGCACCAGCCAAGACACCGAAGAGCTGCGGACATATATAGACAGCCAATCATATCTCCATGGTGATACTTGTGTAAACGCCAAAATTTTCGGGAAAGGTGCAGATGTAAATATCGATTCGGGAATAGATGTGCAAGCCGGTATAGGGAAACAAATTTCCAAGGAAAGGACAGAAAGTGCCAAAAACATATGTAAAGCTGCCCAAAAGCAAGCACAAAAGGCAATGGCACGTCGTGATATGACGGTTTCCGAAGCAAGTGAAGTTATAACCGAAACAGAGAGAGAAGAGATCAGTAGAGTGCACGTAGAGAACCCAAATAAGGCGGGATCTATGAGCTTAAAGTTCAGACTTGTGATTGATTCGTACCTCACCTTTGCTGTGTTTAGCGACTTGTATGTTGTGTTTTCAAACGGCGGAAAGCCCGATCGAGTTCATATATCGAACATAGACGGATTCCTTGATACATATATACAATATCCCAAAGCACGTGAGAATATTAAAAATGAAATTCGAAAGGCAGCCGTGGTATTTGATTATCAAGGTCGAAAGTTACAAATATTGGACGAAAACATGGAAATGATCCGCACCGACTTTGTTGATTTATTGACACGATGTAATCAACCGATAAATGATCAAGACCAGACGTTCATGCAATACTTTGATAAATTCTTCGGAGTGCCCTTATACTGGTATAGAACAGAGATGGAAAAGCCCGGATGTTTTGTCGTCATCGCGACCGTCGATGATCCGGCATTAGACAGCAATGAACAGCGGCTAATGGATGCTCATATTCATTATGATGAGGCTACTGCGCAGAAACTCGACGCTGAGGTTGATTCGCTTAAAGTAACCACCAAAATGCGTTGGAATCTGTTTTCCAAGATCATCACGATGGACGGTAAAAGTGCAGCTCATGCTTACTTTATCGCTTTGTCCGACAGTAAAAACATATATGACAAATCCAGGCTCATAGATATAGCGGGAACCTCATTTAAAGATAAAGAGCTATGAGAAACACTATCATTCTACCAATATTTCAATATTTTTTTATCTTTTCGCATTGAAACCCCAATAAAACATCTAAAACCGAAAAAAATGACCCATTATGATAACCCAACCTTATAAGTTTCACTTGAATGGATTGAGAGAAAAGTTAAAAACACTCATCGGAATCTTTGAGGGAATTTCTGCAATAAAGAATCCGGATCGCAAGAAGCCAAAATCTCTTGTTGATTATCAAATATTAATATCCCCCATTATTATGAAAGCAATGTTTACGCCGAGAACATCCCAGGTCATATGTCAGTTTTTAAACAAATATGATAAGACCTACGATCTCGAAATCACCTCGCTTGAAAAATTGAACGGACTTTTGTATAATTTCCGCATTGCATCGCAGTTTTTGGAATTCGATGACGTTACTTCTGCTCTTGATGCATATGATTTA
>WJKO01000764.1 GCA_014729055.1 Promethearchaeota archaeon
CGGTATGAAGAATATAAAGGATTGTATAATTATGGAATAAACTCGCTTCTTAGAGTTGGTCGCTCTTTCTTAGAAAAAGATTATCATGAAGAAGTTACAGATTTAGTGAATGCAGATCTAGTTATTGGTACGTACGAAGCGATAGATATTCATTTAAGAAGCAAGGGAAGAAGAGCATTTGGGGAAATCCATACAGTAGTGATTGATGAAGTACAAATGCTAAATGATGAGGATCGTGGTTGGGTTTTAGATGGTTTAATAGCAAGACTAAGGTTTCTCTATCCTACCGCACAATATCTCTTTCTTTCGGCTACGGTATCTGATCCACGTTTATTAGCTGACCATTATTCCTGCCGACTCATAGAATTTAAGGGTCGACCTGTACCGGTCGAACGGCATTTAATCTTAACACTTAATGAATTTGATAAAAAGAAAATAATGCTAAAACTTGCATATAAGGAATTTCTCCTTAAGAGTTCCTTTAATTATAAAGGTCAGACTTTGATATTTACGAATTCGAGAAAAAAATGTCATTCGCTTGCAGAATTTCTTTCTAAAAACAGTGTATATTCACAAGCTTATCATGGTGGTCTGACGCTCAGCGAACGTCGAAAAGTCGAATTTCTGTTCTCTAATCAGAAAATATCAACGGTAGTGACAACCGCAGCATTGGCTGCTGGTGTAGATTTTCCCGCAAGTCAAGTTATTTTTGAAAGTTTAGCTATGGGGATTGAGTGGATTTCCGTTGCCGAGTTTGAGCAAATGTCAGGTCGCGCTGGTCGTTATAAAAAACATGATCGTGCAAAAGTTGTAATTTTATGCGAACCCGGAAAAACATATCATGGGGGACAAATAGAACCAGAAGAAAAAATAGCTATGTCCGTTTTAAAAGGAAAAATAGAGCCCATTGTTTTAGAACCAAACGAGGATCGTATGTATACAGAATTGCTGGCGTTTATTTCAATGCTAAGCAATAAGAATTTGGCAAGATCATCCAATTCTGGACCAAATCATAACGAGCTGATAAAATTCCATGAAAATATGTTGAATAATGATTTCTTTCTTAAATCAGGATTGAATTATCTCACGAAAAACAATTTCGTAGAATATGGGACTATGCGTCCCAATGGCACAATTGAGATTTACGCAACTAGATATGGCAAGGCATGTGCTCAAAGCTTCTATACATTGAAAAAGTGTATTAAGATTAGAGAAAGTCTGGAAACAAACGAAGATCTTTTTAATGAGGCCATGTTTGTTCCTACATCTGAAGATTTAGAAGACTTGGATGCTCCAGCGGATAATATTAAAGGGGATAAAGATGATGCGCCCCTAAATACCTTTCAAGACAATGTGCCAGTTATGATCGCTTTAGAATTAAATCCATTCAAAAATATTTACTTAAATAAGAGTATTTCGAAAGAGATAAAACCAAAGTCCAGAAAATCAAAAGGTTCGACACTTTTCTTTAGTAACAGCACCTATTTTCTATTAAGTGCCGAAAGTTTAGGTAAAAAGAGAAGTTTATCGAATAAGATGAAAAACTTGCTCATAATTTGGACGAAAGAGATTTTTAATTGTCGTTGTGAGAATCGCCCGGATTGCAATTGCGGTCGGCGGAATGT
Source organism: Promethearchaeota archaeon (assembly GCA_014729055.1). Classification (GTDB taxonomy): domain Archaea; phylum Asgardarchaeota; class Lokiarchaeia; order Sigyniarchaeales; family Promethearchaeaceae; genus WJKO01. The sequence goes on from WJKO01000764.1 coordinate 1,626, forward strand.
TGAAGCAAAAATAATTGAACTCAAATCTCAAGGTAGGAATTTATTTGAGATTTCAAAGTTCTTACATAGGAGATGGAAAATTAAGATATATATGGGTGATTTAATTGACTACATCGACACAGTCTTACATAATCTAAGAAGCATTTATAAGATAGGCAGAACGCTTAAATTAAGCAAATCATCAAGAGAAAATGTGGATTACGTATATGATCTAATATATCTGCTTGAACATTAAAAATATAATTAATGAAAGCTCTTTTTGCAATGTCTAAAGATAGTACCTGGTTCTGAATCAGACGCTTCTTTGAGACAGCTTTTGTAAAATTTGTCTAATTCAGATCCAGATTGAAATAGTTGAGGTATTTCTTTTTTTAATTCTTCAAGAACTATGAGCCTCGCCGTAGATGCAGCGCTTTCACCCATATGAGATCTCCTTAGAAGAACAGACATAGGTTCTCGGCATTCTTGGCTGACATTTAGACCGAATGAATTTATAACCTTTGGTGTAATTGGTTTTCCTTCGAGAAATTTTAAGCTATTTCTTATGGCTCCACATGGGCTTTCGGTGATAATTTTAATATCGCCAATCAGCGGAATTCGGGGTTTTCGGTTGATTTCTATTTTTAGTTTAGGTGATCCAAACTGCTCTGCATATTCATTAATTTCCCGAATATCTGTATTTGGTTCTAATTTGCACATGGTTTGGGGCATTACTGCCTTGGGATTAATCTCTTTTGCTTGCTGATAAAATCCTTCTCCGAAATTTATGGCGAGTATTACTGGTTTTTCCGATTCACAGATCTCAAGTACTACGTCAGGATGCCGAACATAAGTTATTATTAAGTCCGCATGTGCAATAGATTGTTCAACTTCCTCACC
>WJKO01000765.1 GCA_014729055.1 Promethearchaeota archaeon
ATACAGATATATCTTCTATAACCAAAATTTTGATGAAACATTAGTTATTTAATGCATAAAGGATTACATAAAAACAATAAGATAAAATCTATCTTTTAAGAAAAAATAGGCGGATTTAAAATTGTCAGAAGAATATTCTGTTAGTATTAGATTCCATGCCCGTGGAGGACAAGGTGGCGTTACTGCCTCTCAACTGTGTGTTGATGCCTTTGACGGATATGGTGTAAATCAACCCCGCTTTGGTGCCGAACGTATGGGATCCCCGACGGAATCCTACGCAAGATTAAGTAAAAACAAAACCTTAATCCGCTCAAATGAGCAAGTCTATTCCCCTAATTATGTCGGTGTATTGGATGATTCTTTATTAGATGATATCGATGTAACTACGGGTATTAAACCTGGAGGGTGGTTGATTGTCAATACTACAATGTCATTTGAAGAAATTGAGAAAAAAGTTAAAGCCACGGCAGAAATCGTTCATGAGGATATCAATTATGCTAAAGTTGACGCAACAGGCCTCGCTTTAGAGATACTAAAACGCAACATAACAAATACCGTGATCTTAGGTGCGTTGGTAAAGGTATCTCATGTGTTTTCATTAGACCAATTAAAAGATGCAATATATAAAACGTTTAAAGAAAGCATTGCTGAACCAAATGCAAAGGTTGTTGAATTAGCATTTGAACGAACAGAATTACTAGACCGCGGTTATGAAATGGACTTTAAAAAAGACGCAAAAGTAGCTTGGAGTCATACCTCGCCCAATAAATTGGGTTATGAAGAGCGAGATCCCGCTGGAATTTGGTATACCACGGGTGGTTCTGAAAGTGTAAAAACTGGATCTTGGGGTGTATCCATTGCCCAATGGGATGAAGAGAAATGTATAAATTGCCATAAATGTTGGTCTATTTGTCCTGATTTAGCTATTAAGAGGGAACTCGGTGATGATGGAGAATATCATGTCTGCGGTGTTGACGATTATCACTGCAAGGGGTGCATGCAATGCGTAAAAATTTGTCCGAAGAATGCTTTAACTGAAAAAGTAAAACGAACTGAAGGAGGAACGAGTTAAAATGAGTGTAGAACCAATGAATCCTTTTTTCTCTGAAATTGTAGGAGAACAAAAAAGACTAACCATGACAGGAAATTATGCAGTAGCGGGTGCTGTATCTCAAACAGACCCTGATGTAATATGTGCGTTTCCCATTACACCACAGACGCAATCGGTAGAGGGTCTAAGTGATGTTGTCAATCATGGTTTTTTAAAAGCAGCATTTGTCAACGTAGAGTCAGAACTGGCAGCTATGTCCTATTCAACGGCCGCATGTGCTGCTGGAGCAAGAACATTCACTGCAACAGCAAGTCAAGGATATCTCCTAATGCAAGAGGCTTTACCTATGCCTGTTGGTTGGAGATTACCGCTAACTATGATGATCTCAGCACGTGCATTTAATTCACCAAATTTGAGTATCTGGAACTCATGGGAGTTTACGTTAGCAGACTACGGCTGGAACGCTCTTGTTTCCGAAAATGTTCAGGAAACATATGATGCCGCGATAATTTCAAGTAAGATTGCGGAAGATTCATTATTCCCCACTATGTTTGTGCATGATGGATTTATAATCTCCCACTCTGCACAGAACTATTGGGCTTTACCACATGCTGATGTTATGAAATATACACCCAAAAAGAAACGACATACAATTAACGTTGAAAAGCCGGGGACATGGGGTGGAATTGTTACGCCATCGTACTTCATGGAAGGTCGTAGAGGTTTAGATAAAGCAAAAGAACCAGTATTGGGAATTATAGAAAATGCATATCGTGAATTTGAAAAAATATCAGGACGTGCCTATCACCACATTGAATGCTTCAATTTGGATGCACCTTCAAAAATAGCATTTATTACGATGGGTTCTATGTGTGGAAATATACTGAGTTGGATGGAGAAGAACAAAGATTATGGATTAATTAAGATCAGAACTTGGCGACCATTCCCATTTGAGGAAATTCAAAAAATTGTAAGTGACCATGGGATTGAAAAATTAATTGTACTTGAGAAAGATGATGCTCTCAATAATATATTACCACAAGTGGGTTCTGCTGTTGCAACTGCGACATATCCTTTGGGTACAACATTAAGATCCTTCATTGTAGGCTTAGGAGGTCGTGACGTAACAAAAGATGAGTTTACCACTGCGGCAAAAAAAATGGAGACTATTAACGATATGAAAGGGAAATTATACTATTATCTTGGTGTTAGAAAAACTAAAGGTAATTTGGAGGGAATCTAGAATGGGTGCTGCTAATATAATTGATATAAATGATTTATTAAAGAGAGAAGAAATGCATACAGTACTGTATTTCAACTACGATAATGAAGCTTTTATGAATACAGGAATTCAAGAAAGCGGTTCAACACCTTTTGCTTGTTCTACAACAACAGGACCTGGCGGCGAAGAAATAAAAGGAAAGATTGGTGTTAAGCAAGATATATTAAATCCTTTTGGATTTCTGGGCACGAAATCAAGTTTTCTCGCAACAACAAGTATTGCATATCCAAAAGACTTTATAGGAAAAGTTATCGAAGCAATGAAAACACCTGGTGGTGGGTTTATTCAGTGTCTCGCACCATGTCCTAGAGGATGGAGACACCAAGGGTTTGAATCTCATAAGATTGCGAAACTCGCAACTGATTCTGGATATTGGCCACTTATCACTGTGCGGATAAAAGACGGAATTCCTAAATGGAGTTATTCTCGACCTTTGAAATTCAAAAGAGACAAGTTTATGGATTTCTTGAAATCAATGGGTAAGTATAAGCACTTATTCAAACCAAAGTTTGAGGAATTATTGATTAATGAAGTGATAAATCAAGCGGAAGCCCGTTTAGTTAATATGCAGAAACTAGTAGATAATTTTGGGGCAGAAAATCCAATGGATGTATATAAGGTCAATCTCAAGGAACTGAAACCACAAACTCATGTTGCACCAGGATATGGACTATGTCCTGGGTGTGGGGCTGGAACGGCGCTCCATATGCTTGCATCGGGTGCCACGCAAGTAGCAGGTAATAATATCTTATATGTTAATAATACTTGTTGTGTAGAAGTTGCAACAAGTAAAGATGAATTAACGTCCTGGAAAGTGTCATGGATGCACCACCTATTTGAGTCTGGTGCAACTGTTGCAGATGCTCTCGCTACAAGTTATCGTATTCAAAAATACAAAGGAATCGTGGATAAAGTCCCATATTGTATCCATATTGCGGGTGATGGGAGCACATATGATATTGGCTATCAATTCTTAAAGAGCGCTTTGGTCAGATCAAGTTCTTTCGATATACAGAATAAATATTGTAAAGATAACTACTGCGAATAATTATCTCTATATTTTTTAATAAATTTTTTATCTTTTATTTTGTTTTTCAATTCATTAAATCTATGTAATCTATTGTTTAAGTATAAATCTGCCATTTGAATGAGTCTGCCTTGATTTTACTTAGAATTTCATTTATTCTTTGTAAAACAACTTCTGGTTCATATTCCCAAATATTTTTGTCATTGAAAGATAAACAGACGATATTATCTATATTGAAGCGTTGTTTAAGTAATAGACCATAACATGCCACTTGCGGCAACGACCTCATAAAATTTCCTTCTGGTTTATAATCAATAACTTCAAGTATATTTTCTTTAATCCTAATTAGATCTATATGTCCAGTAAGCTTCTCTGGGCTATCACACCAAACAGGAACTTCTGTTGCTATTGCATTTTCGTCTTGGATTAAAATATTCTTAAGAATAACATCGTGACCTGGCTTTTTTTGAATATTAGCGTTCTTAAAATTAGTAATAACATTGCAAGCCATTTGCACCAGATTATGCTTCCCTTTTTTTTCTTTAATGAGTCCTTCTTGGATTAATTGTTTTCCTATACTAGGAACTAGACCTCTTTTAAGACCCTTAAGCCGAAAACGGGATATTCTGTTGATAGAATAATCATTAAACCAACTTTCTGGAAATCGGTTTTTACTTATTCTATTTAAATAGCGCCATAGAATTCTAGAGCATTCAATATTTTCTTTTTGGTATTTTAGATGGTTATCTTTAGCCCAATTGAACTGATATCGAAGTCTACGATGATAAAAGTCTTTTCTGAATATAATAAATAATCACCATAATTTCATGTTTTTATAAACTCGAATTATATAAAAACACAGAAAATGTCTTAGTTTACATCAAACTTTCAAAATTTATATAGATTTCTGTTAAAAGATCAATATCATTGCATATATTTTACATCACCGACAAAAAGCGACATAAATAACTAATTAAAAAACGAGATTAAATTAAAAAATAACTAATTCAAAAAAATTCTTACTAAGATTTAAAATTAAAAAAAGCGAATTAAAAATATATAGATTAAATCATTCTTAGAAGAAAAATAGGAGAATATATTAGAGGATCGCTAAAATGC
>WJKO01000766.1 GCA_014729055.1 Promethearchaeota archaeon
CGACCTCTCCCTTTTATAAAATTAGTAATACTGGGAGTATTTCCCCTATAATTAATACTTTTACTCAATAATGATGTTAAATCCACGTTAGTATCCGCATCGATGACCGCATTGAATTTTTTACTTTTATACTTCAGCATCTCGATAGCCATAAATGTTAAGTTTACAAATGAACTACGCTTAAACGTTTTATCTTCATCGAATCGCATCAATTTCGTTAATTTTTCACGATCTTCTGCGGTGTAATCTTTTTCACTCTTGTTTGCTAAATCGGGACAAAATGCATTCAAGATCATAGCTCCGTTTAAAATGAAAATAATTCCATTTCTTTGTAGCCAACTCAACCGTTTATTTGTATGGGTTTTTGAATAATAATTCTTAGGATGATTCATTTCTTTTTCTAAAGTGCGTAGAGAAACAAAATGGCGACCAAATTGAGTAGCTGTTGAAATTTCATCCAAGATCTGTTCAAACATATTTTATTAATCGAAATTCATCGTTATTAAGTTTTCTATAATTACCAAGTTTTCCAAAAGTACTATGTAGAAAAAAAATGTATTTATGTGGCTATGTTTTCAATTATATCTCTTGTTTTTCTTGACAAAGTTGGACAAGTCTTTGTGGCTTATCGTGATAATATACCCCAAAGTTCATGATCACCCAATTCTTCACAGGATTATCAACAAGGGAGATCCATTCTAAGTTGATTAGATTCTCTAGTCTCATAATCTCTGTTATATTTCTTTTACATTTTTGAATAATCCGAAAAATTCGCATGGATAATCGTACGAATCCGTTTCATGAAATCAGACCCGCTCAAAGGTATCTGCGGACTATCAAGGATATTCTTAACCTGCTTATTAATAGATATACTTTCTTGCGGTATTTCTACAAGATCTTTGGATTCTAATGCGGGTACATCTTTCTTTTCATCGGTAACTACTTTTTGTTGCTGAGCCCGTAGTTTGAGTCGTTCACGCATTCTTTTTTGCATTTCTTCTTTAAATTCTTTAAATGCAGCTATATCTTGTTGGATTTCTACATCTATCCAATCTAATACTTTTTTCCAAAACGGCTGAACATCTTCAGAACGTTTACGAAAGATATAAAACCGATCGGAATCCGACAAACGTTTAAACGGAATCTTATAGCGACGAGCTGTATTTGGATCATTGATAACTAATTGATATCCCCGGGACTTCTTCTTTATATCCGCAACTGCAACCCAATGATGAAACATACCACACATAATCCGGGATCCATGTTGAATCTCATGTAATAACAATTCAAGCCGCTGTTTGACAATCTTTTCTTCAGGATGCTTTAATTCTCTTTTATTGAAGAATATTGCTCCTGTGCCATCAGGCGACCATTGTGGCACAAAATCATAACCAAACAATGAATAAATCATCTCAAGCTCTTTTGAATCTTTCATTTGATTTATTTGTTCTACTAATAAGAAATGAGTTACCGTACCAGATTCAAAAAACCTTTCATACTCATCTACAATAAGCTTACGGTTAGCTGCATAGTGTGGTTCCATTAATTGTCTTAAATGGACTTCCAAAGGTACTTTGGCTATATAGTAATCATCTGCAAATTGTTTATGATCCATAATGTATTGTGATAATATATTTTCGTGGAAGGATTTCAACAAAAGATATTCAAGAGCGTAATTCCATTTGAATTCTTGCCTATCTATTTGAATGTTGAGCAAGAGATTGTTGACTTGTTTCCAGATGGCATTGAGAAAGCCAGCAATTTTCTCATTCTTGAGAGGATCGAGCAACATTAGCATCGAACTTAATCCGCAAGTGTTATTCTGCTGGTGAAATATCGGAAAATCACTCCTAACTTCGTCGTATGGTTCAGTACCCTCCATTTGTTTAATTTGAAAAGCGTCCTCAGGATACTCGTATTCAAACTCTTCCGGTTCCTCAGCTTCTTCCACATCCTCAGCTTCTTCCGCATCTTCAGCTTCTTCTTTAAGGTGTCCTTCACTTTCACCATTAAATGTCTTATTACCTTCTCTTATCACTTCAAGATCCACTTCTCTTATAGTGTTATTGGGGAGATCTCTATCATTCTCGTCAATTTCATACACTTCTGGATTATCAGCATCTGGAGTTGTTATATCAGTCTCAGGGTTGCTTGGTTCTTCTATATCGTTAGAAATCCCAGATTTCTCTATGTTCTGCAATTCATCTGACTTTTCTTTTTCCTTTAATTTCTCAGCATCATTGGACTCTTTAGATGCTTTTGAATCCTCTGATCGGTCATTTTTCTCTTGATTTTCTTTGTCTTCCACTGCAAACACCTTTTATTATATTTTATGTTTATATTCTATTGATAAAAATATCAGTTTTTAGAATATAATAGCTTTATCAAAATAAAGTAAAATTTTTTAGAATTAGAATGCTCTTAATCATAGAATCTATCAAAGATTGTGCTATCGAAGATTATGCTTAACAAACACATTATTTATCTAAAAAGCAAACGTAGTCAAGCGGCAACGACGCCAGCCTCGAGAAATTAATCATATAATGTGATTATTCTATAAAGCTGGTGAGCCTCGGCTCCCAGGGGTTCGAGTCCCCTCGTTTGCGCTTTTCTTCTTTCTATGATTAATGTTTTTTCATCGCGATGAAAAAAATTAGAGAATTAAAATTGAAAGTTTTAATTTTAAGACTTGGAAATTAACTTATTAATATACTTCGACAAAGTTCAGTAAATATTTAGAACTTTTCTTCAGAATCTTCTTTAAGTAACCCCGTTTGTTTGAGAAGATCTTTGACTTGATCGCTTGATTTCTTGACTAATTCGTTTTCATTGAGTTTAAGAGAATCCATAACTTGATCGCCAAATTCGACAAAACCTTTTATTGCTTTCGCCGAAAAGTCTTGCAGTTGCTTTCCAGTATCTTCAATATTCTTTGCTGCTTTTTCCCCAAACACATTTTTAACGAAGTCATTAAAGGAATCATTCAGTTGGTTTAATACATCTTTCTTTTCTTCTTCTGACATGTGTTTTCACTTTTTTATATAAACAATTGTCTAGACAAAAATATGTTTTTTTATTAAAAAAATTTCTGTTATTTATTTCAGAATTTCTTTCAATAAGGCATCAAAACATTTATTAATTTTTTTCTCAGATTCTTTCTTATTGGTATAATCTATTTCAACGTATGGCATATTTCCATTCTTCTGATTCCATTTCTGCGCTTTAAGCTTTGTGCGTTTTGACACAGAGGTTTTTTTTAACAATTTTACACCTATCAAGAGTGAGGGAGGAGATTCTTCAATGGTATTGGAAATTTCCTCTTTATAAAGATTGAGATCCTCAATTGTTTGACCCATCTTATCGGTAAGGTCAAAGCTATATATTATTCCGTCAGGTATAGGATTATTGTAGAAGCAATGACGAATATCTTTGAATTCTAAGTCATAAGAAACAACCCATATGACAACACGATAGAATTTTTTTCCTAAAAGTACTTTCCTTTCATAGAGTATTACTGGTTGAAGAGTTGGTAGATCTGCTTCAGTTTCAGCCCATATTCTTCCAATTTGTCCTTTTCCTGTATATCTAGAACCAACAGATAGTATCTTAATTGTATTTCCTCTCATATTTTACCACATAACAACAGAATATGAATAGATATTTATAGGTTGTTCTTTTAGATTCTAAAGAAAAATCCTATGAACGTTACCAATATAATCGGCAAATAGATAGTGGCGGATAAAACACCAGTATTTGCGGATATTAATTCCAAACATTTTGATATAATATAGATTCCCCCGAGAATTAATCCTAAAATCAAGGGGAGAGGCAGTTGAATGAATGTTCCAAAGCCAAGCACACCTAATCCTATAAAAAAGCCAGATAAGAAACATAACACCATGCCAATTAAAGTAGTAATTAACCAAGAAAGTGTTTTGGATCTTAATGTCTGTTTAGGAAATATACTATTTATTGAAATTTTCAGAATTATTTCCACCCAGATACGAACACCTACAGAGAACAAAATGAATGCAGCCATTACAAAAATAAAATATACATTCCTTGCCCCTAATATAAACGGAAATCTCAACACAAATACTATAATATTATACATTAGTATAAAGTTTAGACCGATTGCAGTCCCATAGGTAAGACTTCGCATAATCGAATAGCGATCCAAATCAAGATCACGCCACGTAAATTCATTATCTGTCATTTTCAATTTTTTCTTAAAATGATCTATAAAGACTAGCCCAGAGACTACTAGAACTGCTCCTACACCCAAAAATACCATTGACAACGAATCTAAAGGTTTATGAAAAATGCTATCATGTGGAACTATGAGCCCAAAGAAGATTGATGAAATACATACTATAACGACAGAAAGAATGAATAATTCAATGATTTTATTCTTATTTCTGACGTCGATTTTAACCTCCTTTTTTAGTTCTTCGTTAAATGGTATATCTAAATTGCGCTTAATTTCGGCGTCATCATGAGTATATATCATTGTGAAATAAAAACTAATATAGAATACCATAGAAATAACTAATATAACCGGAACAGATTCTAGTCCGTACGTGCATACCCAGAAGAGCAATATTGATACAATACACTGAGCAAAGTATCCCGTCAATAGTTTTCTAAAAGTTGCGCCAGTGAATCTAAGTTGCTTTAAATCCTCGGGGTAGTCTTCTTTAGCCCTATCTGTTTCGAGCTTCTTAGATTTATAAATAATATTGACAATAAGGCAAACTGGAATCGCAGGTATTAGAATTATGATGATTTTTAAAATGAGGTTATTCATATTAACATTGATTTGATTATATACGAATCCTAATGAGTCCGTTTCTTGAGTATAATATTCATATAGATTAGATTTTGAGGCTAATGTCTCACCTTTTAGTTTTTCTTTCAGGAAGTTTAACACAATCCAGTCTACATCGGCACATTCCTCGAATCCATGAGTATATTCGACTGGCAAGTAATAAGCCCCGTTGGTGCTTGCTTCAAATCCTTGCCCCGATTGGTTTGTATTTGCAAATGAATTATCCAAAGTTGGATGAACAAACATAATTGAGTTGGATCTTGCATTATCTAAGTATTCAACCGCATCAAGCTTACGTAGCAGAGTTCGATTCAAGGATGTAGTGCCCTCAATTATTGATTCCTTGAATAATTTATCATCTCCTCGGAAAAATCGATAAGCGTATAAAAGTTTATCCATGTCATTTGGGGCTAAATCTTGTCCATTAACAGATAATAAATCGATCTTCTCATCTGTCATAGAGAAATCAACATTATTAGTCTCAAGAATTCCGTTATCTGCCGTCAGCCAGTTTGTAAAATTCATAAAACCACTCAATGCAACCGTAGCATTAATATAATCCCCCAGTATACCAGATGCCATTGCGGCAGCTGTCGCACCGTATGATAACCCAAACAATCCTATAGCTTATTTATTTACATATGGTAGGCTTTTAAGATAATCGACCGCTTCTTTTATTATATATGGTTCTAATTCTGCATGAGAACTGAAGCTAGGAACCGTCCCAACAGTATGACCATTTCCGGGCAAATCTATTGCCAATACGACAATATCACGTCTCGCAATTTCTAAAGTCCATTTCATTATGTTTTCTTTTCCAATACCTACAAAAAAACCATGCAATGCTACTATGGCGGGAGCTTCGGCGGGTGCTGGATCAGTTGGATTTAGCGCAGGAAGCATTGCATTTCTACTTTTATAGAGATGACCAACCACCTTTTGCTCTTCTCCGTTGTAAGAATCTTCGATCGTAAAAGATATAGATTCAATACCGATAGGATTATCGGTACCAGTGCCATATATTAGAAGAACGGATCTAAGGTTAAACATAAATACGAGTAAAAATGTTAGAACTGATAATCCTAAAATCAGATACTTTTTCCTCGATCCCTTGAGAATTTTTGTTAAGAATACATCAATCTTATCCTTAACGAGCATATATAGTGAATAAGTGTTTTCTTAAATAAAACTTACCTATACTTAGTTTTATGATTGTTTTTCGTACTAATTATAATAGAATAGAATTATAATGTTTATATGGAGATAATATATGTTTAGTAAATCTAATTCAATTAAAGATTACAAGGATCACGCCGTGCTTGTTTCACCTAATTTGGGAAAACCACAGATCCGTTCTTTTCCTAAGAGGAAATTGGAAGAGGTTGAGGAATTTGAATTAGAATTGCTGTATATAGCTCCATATAGTTCGACAGCAGACATAATTAGACAAGAGATAATCGAAAGGATTAAAGTCAACCCACTCATAGACTTAGATAAGGAAACAAGGCGTGCAGTCCGCGGTGAAGCAATATCTGGTGAATTAATAAATGTGCAAAAAGCTCCTATTATACCAATTGACGATCCGGAATTAATACTAAATTATCCATATGAATCACCTAGAGGACAGCCCATAAGGTCAGAGATATACGCAGATAAAAACACTTATTATTTGGTAAAAGTAAAATTCGAGTTTACCGACGTATTAAAGGCAATTATTCATCAAAAAGGATATGCAATGTGCGATATAACACAGAGTTATCCTAATGAAGAGAATTTAACAAGGATCAACTATCATAGCGTAGTATTAACAAATCAAACTTGGGAAAACTTTACTATTATTCATGGAACGGATTTACATGTTGCAAAAAGAAATGATGAAGTGCTTGCAGTACTCCTCCGAGGATTCGAAGATTCTATTTCTGAGAAAATATTAAAAATTAAAGACTTCTTCACTATGGAAGATGAAGATGATATTTTAAATCGATTTATTAACCCGAATAATAATATAAGGCTTTTTTGTATCTTGATGAACCGCCTATATGAAAGAAAACGAGTGGATCTTGTTTTTCTTACAGGAGATTTAATTGATTTTTGTGTTAGATCCGATGGTGGAGATAATATTGTATCTTTCGACCTCCCTAATACGAATTGGTCAGTATTGCGAAACTTAATTCTAAATTTACCGCTTACCTATCGTAGTGATATTGAACCTGTTAATATTTATCCCACTGAGGAACTGCTAGTCCCTATTTTTACAGTGGTCGGCAATCATGATTATAGATCATACCATTATGATTTACGCTGGGCAACTCTACATAAGGTTGTCAATGTGAAATCATTGGAAATGATGCATTATAATGATATTGTTCCCGCAAATCCGATTACGTCCTTATATGTGAATAGAAAAACTATGATGGCATATAATCAATATATGAATGCATATCAAAATTATCATATCGAGTTGGGAGATCATATTTTCCTTTTCATGGACACAGAATATGACAGCGCAAAAGCGACTAAAGATCTATTTATGGGGAGCCCATCTGCTAACGGATTTCATGATGAACAACTTCAATTCATGAAAAATGTTATTAAATACAAACGCCGACCACGTGGTGTTCGAATGGCACTCTTTCATGCACCCGTCATCAATCCACTTAAGATTAAATCTATGGGATGGAGACAAAAAGCAAAATATCGAAAGGCAGGATTAAATACTCTGGAAGATTTTAAAGAAGAAAGTCTGAAAGAATTTACGGGAGGAGAAGCTCGTGCTGATCCCTATGTAAAATTTGATCATGGTAGTATTGCAAATAACTGGGAAGAATCTCTTAAGTTTTTTCATAATGAGAAAATACTTGTTTTAAACGGACATACACATAAGTTTAGAGAGTTCCGGACCTATGATACTGATGATTTATCAGAGTTTTCTAAACGGAACTATTTTATTCTGAAGAAGAACATGCGGGTTCCTGTTGCCATATATATGGATGACTATTCATTAAAATACACGAGTCAGAAGTACTTCAACGACCATTTGCCCTTTCATTTACAGACACCTTCCCTGGGTGTTGGAACCTACCAAGATACCAAGTTAACTGGAGCATTTCGGGTTATTAAAATACGAGATAATAAATTAGAATCATTTAGGATAGATTTTCTCTCAAATTATAAGAAATTATTGCCCGAGGAATTCGCTGAGTTTTAAATTTAATCTTTAGGATCTCGCCAATTTATTTATATACCGCCCAAATCTGAAGCTCTGGATGTTCCGTTCTATCATTTTATCTGCATTCTTAAAAGAACTGAAGTAATTTTTTATGAATTTTTCAATTTGTTCTAAACTTGCGATGTTGGAGATAAAAGGGGATAAATATCCCAACATTACTAAATTCAATAATGAACTGGATTCAAATACTTCTAATATTGGTTGAGTGAAATCAACATAGTGGAGGTTAACATCAAAAAACGGGTGTTTTTTGATTTCTGTTGAATTTTCCATATACTTAGGATGGAGAGAGACATTTATTTTTAATTCATTCGGGATATGAAGAGAGCGGTCTAATGCGTCTACTTCGACTTCAATCTCTGCGCCTTTCAGTTCGGGATCCAATATTTTCATGGGGGAATTGAGGGTTAAGTGATCTAATAAACGAATTGTCATATCTAAAAGTGAATTACTTGTGAGATCGAGGTTTTCTAATCCGTTTGGAGAACGACCATAAACTTCATCCATCTCTTGACCAGAATTGTATTCGACACTATATGGGGTTTTTAATTGTGAAACTAAGGTATTTTTCGGAGGAATCTGATTAGAATTAACCAGCATTAATGTATTTGAGTGTATGTAATCTAAATTACGAAGGAATTCTATGGGTTCTAACGCAATTACTATATCTGCCCCGTGTTTTCCAATTTCAGGACCAATAATTACATCTGAGTTTCGAGAATTATTCTTATTACTCCAAACGACTCGAACTGTTGAGATTACTGACCCTTCACGTTGTGATACCCCTCTACTTTCTGTACCTGAGACTATTGAATTAGGTTGCAAGTAGAGAAAAAGTTCTCTCAATAAATTTCCTAATAAAACTGCACCTTGACCACCGATACCACAAATTAAGATATTAAGTCCTGCTCTAACTTTCATATATCCTCATTTCCCCTCTTTTTTTCTACTTTCTCCTCTATATTGGGATTTATAACGATGGTTTCAATACAATGATTAGGACATACGTCAATACAAGATTTACAATGTTCTTTCAAACATGCACCTTCATCAATAATGTATCTATACCCGCGTTCATCATCGCTCATGTATTTAATTGCGGGGCATCCATAATCTACGAAACATACATTGCATTGAGGGCAAGAATCGCTAATCTTAAGAAAGACTTCCGAGCCCCGCTGTTCTCCTCTGGGCTTATTCCATTTAACTTTTGCCTTTCGCCTTTGCATCAATGCACATTCGCTATTTATGACGATAATTTTAGTTCCCTGTTTGGATGGGACATTTTTTCCGATAATTTTTTCAAATGAATTCATCATTTTAGGCAAATCATAGCCGTTTAGTGATATAACGGATTCCGCACCCATATTTCTAAGAAACTGCTCAATAGGAAATTGATGATTTTGAAATCCAATATTCTCATCTGAACAAGTTTCAGCAACTAATGAAGTTAAAGTCGGTTGATGACCCGTCATTGCTACATAATAATTATTTAATATGATAATCGTAACGCCGAGGTTGTTTTTCAGAATATTTAGTAATCCTTGAATACCCGAATGGAAAAATGTACTATCACCGATTAAAGCAACTACCCGTTGAGTATCATCTCCAAGGCTGGCAAGTGCACGACCTACACCGTTTGCAATACCGATACCAGCGCCCATGCTGATTAGCCAATCCATAGCAGAATAAGGGGGGGACATTCCCATCGTATAACAGCCAATATCTCCACCAAATACGACATCAAGATTACTTTTCTCCTTCAAGATATTGGTAATCCTTCTTAAGGCATAGAAAACGTTTCTATGGGAACAACCCGCACAAAAGGTCGGTTCTCTTATAGGAATCTTCTTCAATACTTTTTGAAATTCGATATCAAAATCATTAAAAACATCCTCATTACGGTCGCTTAAATGATCTACTGAATATCCGTCTTCTGAGGAAGTATCCAACTCAAGATTTAGCTGTTTTCTTAATACGGTTTTTATAATTTGAGGATTTAATGATTCTTCTAATGGGAAGATTGATTTCCCTAATATCGGCACCATGATCCTATGATCATATAATATGTTTTTTACACGGTTTTCGATGAAAGGTTCCAATTCTTCAATAACGATAATTTTCTTCGGCATAAACATTTCGATGAATTTAACAACGGAATAAGAGTTAATTGGATAAAGAATATTGATTTTGAGAATAGGAATCGTGTCCAGAAGATTGTTTTCAGATAAGAACTCGTATACATATAAATAGACTAACCCGCCCGTGATGATCGCTGTACTTGTCTTATTTTCAGATATTTCTTGATTACGACCACCTTGATGTACCTCTTTTTCTTCATGATATGCTACTAATTCCGTTAAAATCTTGTCTAATTGGTTCGTTAGTTTTTCTTTGTTGTTTTTGAATTTCCATGTTTTTAATTTTTCGATCTTTTGATTTAATTTCTTCTGATTATTGATAGCATAATGAATGGCATTGATATAACGGTGAAAATCTCTTATGAATTTTATTTTATCTACATTTTCTTTGGGTTTTTTATCATTTCTATCTATTAGTCTTATACTATTTGGTTCGATTATTCCCGTAGTAAAACTGAGTTTTGAGGTCGTATATATCATAACAGGCAGACCCAAACATTCTGATAACTGAAATGCAATTTTAGTAAACTTATACAGCTCTTGAATAGACGATGGGAATAATATTGGCAGTTTGGTATGTAATGAATATAATCTAACATCCATAGCATTAGTTGAGGAACTACTCTGCGGATCTCCTCCGCATATAATAACCAATCCTGCCCCATTTTTTCTATCAATTCCAGAGTACATGATGGAATGTAATGCATCCGCTACAATATTCATACCCAAGTGTTTAAAAATCACAGCAGAACGTAATCCAGACCATGCAGCCCCAATTGCTTCTTCTAATGCTACAATTTCATTAATAGCATAATCAAAAATAAGATAATCTTTGGCATTGGTATTAGCCCAATTATTCAAAAGATCTCCAACTTCACTCAC
>WJKO01000767.1 GCA_014729055.1 Promethearchaeota archaeon
CCAGATAGGAGTGCATGATTTATTTTTGATTTTTTCTTGCCATAATGATTATGATAAGGTAAAGCTCCAGTTTGGTTGATGATATAAAAATCTGTTATCATGATTTTCCCGCGTTCCTTTGTGGTTTGATTCTATTTGAATTTTATTCTATATGTTATTTCAAATTTATTATTTTTGATATTGTGAAGCTTAGATTTGTACTAAAATCTTCAGATCATTATTTAAATTCTTTTATAGCTAAACTCAGAAGAATAACAAAACGGTTTAAAGAAGACTCTCAATTCTTTAAGAGCTAATATTTCAGAATAAGCAACCAAAGTACTTATATAAATTCTCTATACTTTTGTAAAAAATCTTCAGAGACTTTCGAACATACAGGTATGAGCTTCATATTAGGATGATCTGAGTCTTTTGAGTAAATTAAAGGATGGAACATCTTAAAAGTTTCATCATCATGATAATTTATCAATTTGCAACCATTCGATAATACTTTAATAAATTCTCTACGATCTATCCCCATTTGCTTTTTATCATCCATTTTGCCCATTGATTTAAAATCATATTTCTAAAAATAAAAAATTAATGTATTTATATTTGGAACATGCTAAGATCCTATAATTCAATTCCACAGCTTGGACATATCTTGCTACCACTTTTTATTTTCATACCACAAGCCGGACAATATGAGAATGCTTGTGGTTCGAGTTTTGGATCCTCTTGTTTTTCTTTTTGTTCAGACTCTTCTTTCTTAGTTAATTGAGCCCCTTCGTAAATATCGGCTCCACATTTCGGACAATATCGTGTGTTACTTTTTGATACATCGACTCCGCATTTTGGGCATTTTGTAACGATCTTATTACCGCATGTTCTACAAAATAATGCATTCTTTTCCAATCGCGCACCGCAAAACCCGCATTTCTTCGTTTCAACGGTAAAATAATTTATTGTTGTTGTTATAGAACCAATTAAGGTCATTCCTGGAACGAAAAAAACCCACCATGCCCAGTCGAACAAAAATGCACCAAGTAGCATAAAAATTAAAGTAGTGCTTAAGAATCCCGTCCAAGAGCCTATTAATGCTTGTTTAGATGATTCTTCTTCCTTCTTTTTTGTCATATTTGCACCCAAGGTTATGTTTATGTGATCAAACTTGAATTATTTTTAGTTTTAATTGAATCAGTTTTTTTGATAATTTATATATTGACTAATTAAAATAAAATTCACATCATATATCATCTATTTGGAGACCAATTGTTATCCTAACCTTTTTATGATTGTCAAAAAAATTTTTTAATCAAGCAACTTATTCATAGTTATTCTCTTAGACATGGGTAAATGAAGGTTAAAATAATCTTTAGATGGAATTGCCATCTATTTGAGAGAAGGACAAGGTATGGGAAGATCGTCCAGTGGCTAGGATGATGGGCTCCAGTTCGAGTTTAAGTGTAATCTGACGAAAGGATGAAGAGAAAACTGGAAATTCCTAGAGGAAACCCATTGATCAAGGGTTCGAATCCCTTTCTTCCCATTTTTTAATTGTTTTGGATAATTCTTTATATATTGTTGTATAATGGTTATATAATGATTATATACCATCCTTAAAACAGAAAAATAATATGTAGAAAATGGACGAATAGAACGGGCTGATAATATGATTTCTGAAAATGCATTGATTTCGGTAGTTATAGATTTTCAAGATCCATCATTTAAGTTTTGGTATATTGCATTGCATTTTATAATTCTATATTTTGTTGTCGAATTTTGTATTAGATTTTTTGCCCGTAGTGCGAACACAGACAATGATAAGGTAAAAAAACTAAATTTCGCAATTGGGATTGCTTCTATCTTTCTGTTTGCAATATTCTTTCTTCAGATTGTATATCACTATTTTTATTCTGATATTCCACGTTTCAATCAAATTTTATATGGTATTTTTGGGACAATGATGTTTGCATGTATACTTATTGTAGAGAAATCATATATATCTAAGAGGATATTCACTTATATTGCTCTAATTGCTGCTCTTGCATGTATTTTTATTCCACCCGATACGATTTATATTTGGATTGCGTATGGATTAACCGCTGTTATAGTTTCATTGCCAATATGGGTGTTTTTCCAGCTCTATAGAACTACAGGAAAAAAAACACGTCATAAATTAATAGCACTCTGCGTTTCAGTCGGTATTTTCTATATCGGTTGTGTTCTCAATTTAGAAACAATTATTCCTTACATCCCTAATGCTACTTTTACGCTGATAGGAGGGGTGTTTATCGTAGTTGGCTTGAGCGGGATCTATTTAACCCTTAGCGGGATTGATATATTTATTGAAGCAGATTGGAGAAAATACTTAATAGAGGTATTTATTATCGTAAAAAAGAATCTGAATCTCATTTATCATAAAATATTTACTGAAAATCTTAATACAATTGAAATTGATGAGACAATACCCTCGAAGGATCCAGAATCTCAAAATAAATCATTTAAAATGGAACATCTTGAGAAAACGAAAATAGTAAATGGGGCAGAAACTGAATCACAAAGGATTTCGAAACTTGATTCAGAAATTGGAATGCCCGAAAAAATTGAAGATAGAACAAAACAATGGGGGCAAATTATAGACAAAGGAACACCTCTGGAGGACGGATGGGTAGATGTTTCAGACGTAATTAAATCTATCCCAGATAAAGAGACAAGGGCTTTACCTAAACAAAGAAAAAATTTGCACCCTGAATATCAAGATTTGAAAAAAGATATCAAAAAGGATATAAAACGTGCGAAAAAATTAAGGGAAAAGAGAGAAAAAATTGAACAATGGAAAGAAAAACATCAAGGCGAACAACTTCAGATGTTTTCTGGAGGAATTGTCGGTATTGAATCAATTATTAAAAACGTAAGTCAGTCCAACAGTCTTGAAA